>JAIUOE010000003.1:300000-472800 GCA_020161395.1 Bacteroidota bacterium | reverse complement strand
TTACCACACGAACAGGATGCTCCTTGGGTATCATATCCTCAATTGAAGGAGGAAACAGAAACATTTGGTGCTGATCGTAGGGTTTGAATGCAGGGGTTTTTGGTGTCTTTTTCATATGCAAAAATACGAAAAATTGACCGTATCTAAAAATAAATATTCCTCTTAACTACCATATATTACAATAGGTTAGAACATATTTAGGCTAAACTGATTTGGTCAATTTTCAGGCGAAAAGAAGAGTCAGACTCTTCTAGAATTTAACGTAAGGCGAGGAATAAATAAAACGGAGATCATAAGTTGGAACCAACTTGAGGCGAAGACTCTTTTTGCTAAATCTGAGAATATAATAAAAAAGGCTGCCCCTTTTGAGACAGCCTCTTTAAAATCAACCGAAAGAATATCAGATTATTCCGAGTTCGCTTCCGACTTTTTTGAAAGTATCGACAATATAATCAAGATGTTCTGTTTCATGTGTAGACATGTAGGAAGTTCTCATCATCTGTCTTCCGGGAGGTACACCGGGTGAGATAAATACATTCACGAATACACCATTGTCATAAAGTTTGCGCCACATTTGGAAAGCGAGTGCATCATCACCGACGATTACGGGTACTATTGCCGTTCTTCCGTCGGTTACCTTAAATCCGGCATCTCTCAGTTTTGTTCTTGCATAATTTGCATTACTGATAAGTTTGGTTACTCTTTCCGGTTCAGCTTCGAGGATATCGAGAGCCGCGAGAGCAGCCGCTACTGAAGCAGGAGTTGGAGAAGCAGAGAAAATAAGTGCAGGAGACTGATGTTTAAGGAAGTTGATCACTCTTTCAGGTCCGTAAACGAAACCACCGAGTGAGGCAAAAGTTTTTGAGAAGGTACCCATTCCGAGATCGATTTCTTTTTCAAGTCCGAATTCTGATGCAGTTCCTCTGCCGCCAACACCAATAACACCCACTGAATGAGCATCATCGATAAGGATTTGGGCATTGTACTGTTTTGCTACCTGATTCAGTGTCGGCAGATCAACAATTTCACCACCGGTTGAGAAAACACCATCGCTAACGATAAGTTTTCCGGCTTCGATCGGTAATTTGGAAATTACTCTCTCGAGGTCTTTCATATCATTGTGCTTGTAACGCACCATTTCCACCATTGAACCTTTAGCGATCAGGTTTCCGGTAACAATACAGGCATGGTTGTCTTTGTCAGAGATGACATAATCACCTTTTTGTACAAGTGTCGGGATAACACCGAGGGCAGTCTGGAATCCGGTGGAATAGAGGAGAACAGCTTCCGCGTTAAAGAATTTTGCCATTCTGGCTTCAAGTTCGTTGTGCAGGTCAAGTGTACCTGTGAGGTAGCGGGACCCGGAACACCCTGTTCCATATTTTTCTACAGCTTTGATGGCAGCTTCTTTTACTTTTGGATGGGCAGTCAATCCAAGATAATTATTGGATCCGGCCATAACGATTTTTTTCCCCTCAATCTGTACAACGGGTCCTTCATTTGCTTCAATCGGTCTAAAATAAGGGTACAGTCCCATCTCTTTAACTTCATCGGCTCTGGTAAATTCATAACATTTTTTGAACAGGCTCAAATTTCCTCCGGGGAGATTTTAGTTTATGCAATACTTAGATAAATAAAAATTCGTTAAATTTAAAACTCGAATGTAAATTTATTTTTTGTTAAAAACAAAAAAAAGTGATATAAATCATTATTTTAATTGCACTTACAAGGATATAAGTGAATTAACTGATCGAAAGTTCATTAATAACGCGGATTGGAGAAAATGAGTAAAGAAATAGCCGTAGTGACCGGAGCAAATGGATTTGTTGGAAGTCACCTTGTCGACAGACTTCTGAGTGAAGGATTCGCTGTAAAATGCATCGTGAGGAAAACAAGTGATCTGAAATGGCTAAAAGATAAAGAAGTTGAATTGATAAATGCCGGGCTTGGAAATAAATCAGAACTTGTAAAAGCCCTGACAGGTTGCTCGTATGTTTTTCATATCGCAGGAACAGTAAAATCGAAGAAACCTGAAGGTTATTTTGAATCAAATGTGGAAAATACCCGGACTTTGCTGGACGCGGCCCTTGAGTCAGGTGCCCCGATAAAGAAATTTGTAGTTTCCGGCAGTCAGACCGTAGCAGGTCCCTCGCCTGATGGCAAACCGATAACTGAAGCGCACACACCAAATCCTTTGACAACCTATGGTAAAAGCAAACTTGAGCAGGAGAAACTTGTAATTTCATATAAATCCAGACTCCCTGTAACAGTTCTAAGATGCCCTGCAATTTATGGTGAACGGGATACCGAGGTGGGATTATTTTTCCAGACTTATGCTAAGGGGCTTTTTACAAAAGTGGGCTTTGCGAAAAAGACGATCTCTCTTCTTCATGTTCATGATGTTGTGAACGGACTTTATTTGGCGGCGATGAGTCCAAAATCATCGGGTGAGGTTTATTTCCTCAGCAGCGAAAAAGTTTATACCTGGGATGAAGTCGGCGAAATTTGTCACAAGATTTTTGGCAGGAAGGCTTTTAAACTCGTTTTTCCACACGCCATGGTTTATGTGGTATCGGCTGTCGCACAGTTCTTTTCAATGTTCAGCAGTAAAGCTGCAACTTTGAATCTTGAGAAAGCGAGAGACCTTGTTCAGATGCACTGGGTGACAAGTCCTGCGAAAGCGATGAAAGATTTTGGATTCCGTCAGGAAGTCAGTCTTGAAGAGGGAATAAAAAGAACTGTAGCCTGGTCGAAAAAAGAAGGCTGGATAAAATAATCAGTTGTTTTTGGCGCCTTCACCGACCCAGGTTCTGAAACCTTTAATCTGGTTGATGGTCATTCTGGGGTAACCGACAGGCGGCATTGGGCTGCCTCCCGAAATACCTTCTATGGACCAGATGAGCCTGCTGTTCTGAGGTTCATTGGGTACGACCACTGTAAGGTCTGCCACCGTGTTAAAGTAATTGGTGAAGCTAAGTCCCCCTGCACGGGATTGATCGTCGTGACAGCCCGAGAAAGCGCATTTAAGGAGCATTACAGGTTGGATGTGAGCCTGGTAAGAAACTCCCTTGTCGGGGATAATTACCGAATCCACATCTGCCTGATTAATAGTATCTTTACAACCGTAAAATAAAGTTGTAATTGAGAGAAAAAATAGAGATATTAGTATATATACAAAAAATTGTTTCATCGGGCTCAGAGAAATAAAAGATTAAAAGTGTTTTCGAAAAATATATTGTTGAGGTACAATGAAAAATGTTAAAATTTTGTTCCTGATTCTCGTCCTTGTGATGGGAATTTCGAATGCCCAGAACCCTAAAAGAGAATTCAGGGCATCCTGGATAGCCACAGTGACCAATCTCGATTGGCCCCTGACACGCGGACTGAATGCAACCGCACAAAAAAATGAACTGATAACTCTTCTCGATGCCTTGAAGGCGACAGGAATAAATACTGTAATCTTCCAGGTAAGAAGTGAGAGTGACGCAATGTATCCTTCACAGATTGAACCGTGGTCTTACTGGCTTACGGGACAACAGGGCCTCGCACCCAGTTATGATCCACTTCAATTTGCGATTGAAGAAGCTCATAAAAGGGGAATGGAACTTCATGCCTGGTTCAATCCTTACAGAGCAGAGAGAGCAGTGGGCAACTATACCCTTCATCCAACGCATGTTCTTGTAGAGCATCCTGAATGGGGGCTTCAGACAGGAACTGCAAAATTCCTCGATCCCGGTCTTCCAATGGTTCGTGAGTATGTTCTTTCTGTAATTCTGGATGTTATTAAGAGATATGATGTGGATGGAGTCCATATGGATGACTATTTCTATCCCTATCCCAACAATCAGATAACAAATCAGGATTCCGCCTCGTGGCGGCTTTACAACCGTGGATTCACAAACATTCACGACTGGCGAAGAGATAATGTCAACATTCTGATCAAAGCAATTAACGACAGTGTCCATTTTTACAAGAACCACATCAAGTTTGGCATGAGTCCTTTCGGTATCTGGAAAAATGGTGTACCTCCCGGAATTACCGGTCTTGACGCTTATTCCTCCATATATTGTGATGCCATTACCTGGTTGCAGTGGAGAGCTGTTGATTATCTTACTCCGCAGCTTTACTGGCCCTTTGGTGGAGGACAGGATTATGCAAAACTTATGCCATGGTGGGCAGACAGTGTGTTTGCAAACAACCGTCATTTCTATCCCGGTCAGGCTACCTACAGAATTCCACAATGGAATAATGCGAGTGAAATTCATAATCAGATCAGGGCGAACCGGGCAAATCCAAAGACAAGAGGAAGTGTCTTCTTCCGTGCACAGGATTTTATCTCGAATTTCAAAGGATTTGCTGATTCACTTAAACAGAATCTGTATAACACAAAAGCCCTGCTTCCGGTAATGAGCTGGAAAGACAATGTTGCTCCAAATCCACCGAGGAATTTCCATTTTGAGAGAGTTCCCGGTAATGGAACTTCCGCTTTGAGATGGGATGTACCCCTCACCGCAACTGATGGAGATACAGCAGTAAGGTATGTGGTCTATAAGTTTACCACGCCAAATCCCACTCCGCAGGATTTTGACAACAGCGTAAATATTGAAGATGTTTTTGGAGTCAGAGAAGCCAGACCGGCTCCTTCATCCACTCCGACCACCTGGTATTTTGCTGTAACAGCTCTTGACAGAAACTACAATGAGAGTGCAGTAAGCAATATCGTGCAGGTTTCGCCACTTACTTCTGTAGTTCTTGCCTCTCCTGCAAACGGCAGTGGACAGAGAGACACAGTAACAGTGAAATGGAATTATCTTCTCGGTGCATCAAACTACACCTTGCAAGTGGGCGAAGATCCTTCGTTCGATTCACTCATTGTTGTAAATATAAGTTCGCTGGTTGATACTTTTGCTGTTTTCAGTAATCTGAAAGGTCAGAAAACATATTACTGGAGAGTGAGAGCACAAAATGCTGCAGGCGTTGGTGCCTGGTCATCTTCCTTCACATTTGTAACCCTTACTCCGGGTGCACCTCAACTTCTGGCTCCTCTTGATAAAACCACGAATGTGGGTCTTGATTCCTTACTCGTTTGGGGCAGCAATCCAATAGCAGACAGTTACAGCATTCAACTCTCGAGTACGAATGTGTTTGATCCCGGGTCTCTTGTTATCAATGCAACCAATTACACCGGTACTTCAATTCCATTTAACGGACTTTCGCTGAATAAAATTTACTACTGGAGAGTCAAAGGTGTAAATCAGCACGGGCATGGTGAATGGTCTGAACCGTTCAGATTCAAAACCAAGGTTACCACGGATGTTGAAAAGGAAGAAGGAGTTCCGACAGACTTCCAGATGTCACAAAACTATCCGAATCCTTTTAATCCGGTGACCTCAATTAAATTTGCGATCCCCGAATCGAGTCAGATTACTCTGAAGGTTTACGATGCAACAGGTATGCAGGTTGCTGTTCTCGCAGAAGGATATTATTCTGCCGGCAACTACCTTGTCAAATTTGATGCATCACCACTTCCTTCGGGAGTTTATATCTATAAACTCGAAGCGGGCAATAAATCGATCACCAAGAAACTGATGCTGATCAAATAGTTATGAGTTATTAGTAATGAGTCATGATTTCTCGTGACTTTCATCATAATACCAAAATTAAGCTGCTTCAGAGACGGGGCAGCTTTTTTTATTAATATTATAAGTTGGATATTTGAATTTTGAAATTTCGATTAAATGATGCATTTTGAAAATTTTTTCCTGGAGTTGGAGACATTGACCAGATTTATTGATGCTGCAAAGTTATCAAACTACAAGGATGTACCCGGCGACTGGATGGTGCTGATAACGGACATTACCAATTCCACCATCGCAATCGCCGAGGGAAGATACAAAGATGTTAACTCCTGCGGAGCTGCAGTTATTGCAGCGGTCAGGAACGCTACCGGGAAAGAGAAATTCCCCTTCATTTTTGGAGGCGACGGCGCAATTATGCTTGTACCTCAAAGGTTCGAGCCGGTAGTCGTTGAGTCGTTGCGGAAAATGAAGTATTTTGCGGAGATCAGTTTTGGTCTCGAACTCAGGACCGGTTATGCATCGATACAGGGATTGAGAAAAGAAGGCTTTGAGTTCAAAACAGCAAAGTACAAATTTTCAGACTATTACCAGCAGGCGCTTTTTCGCGGATCGGGTTTTGAGGAGGTTGAGAGACAGTTAAAGCAGGGAGACGATTCAACATGTTTCAGGTTAATAAGGGAAAAAATTGAAGAGATTCCCGACCTGACAGGTTTCGAATGTCGTTGGAACAGCATCCCTTCGCACAAGGGACTTACTTTAGCGTTACTCGTGAAAGCAAAGGTAAGAGGGGAGAGAGAAAATGAAATTTTTGATACAATAATTGGTGAAATTTTTAACATTTACGGTACTGAAAACGATTTTAACCCGATTCAACCGCAAAACCTGAATCTGGTTTTCAGTTATAAAAAGCTGAAAAACGAAATTCTTGTAAGAGGCGGGAGGGGATTTTCAAAATTGAGATATTATTTCCGGTTAATATATCTCAATTTAGCGGGAGCACTGTTTTTTAACGGTGTGCTCGGGAAGAAGGGGAGCCACTGGAGCAGGTACAAAGAGGATGTAAAAAAGAATGTCGATTACATAAAGATGGATGACATGATCAGGATGGTGATAGCGAGCAGTGAGGAACAGAAAGAGAGACTGCTTCAAACCCTCGATGAATTCAGCCGGAAAGGTTTGATTTGTTACGGGATACACATCACAGACTCGGCACTTCTTACCTGTATCGTTGATAAATATGAAGATGAACATTTTCACCTGATTGATGCCAGCGACGGCGGATATGCTCTTGCAGCAAAACAGTTGAAAGAAAAACTTCGTGCCGGAAGTGTGGAATTGTAGGAACTATTAGGAAATAACAATAAATTCACCAAAGAAAATGAGATGAAAAAGACAGCCATAATAATTTTATTGATTTCAGTAATTGCGAAAGCTCAAGGAAATATCGGAATCGAAGCAGGGCTCTCAAAGGCGGGATTCGCAACCATGACCACTCATCAGGAAACCGGTGTTTTGAAACCATTTGTTGCTCTTTTTTCCGATGTGCAAATCTCAAATTATTTATATGTCAGCCCCCAGATTGGATTCGTAAAACGGGGTGGTGATCTCTCACTGCTTCCGTCACCTGTCACTTCTCCGGTTGTGCTCACGCCAAAAGCCACAAAATATGAGTATGATCTGAGTTATCTCGACTTCTCGATTCTCTTAAAATCGCGGTACACGACGGAGGATGGACCTCTGACAGTCTCTGCATTCGCCGGACCATCAATTTCCTATCTGTTGGGAGGTAAAGTAAAGGAGTATTATGCTGTTGGTGGTTCTTTGGGACCAAAAGATGTGGAAGGAATCACGACCGTCGCACTCGGTCTTGTTTATGGAGCAGGGTTCAGTTTTCAGGTGCCGGGAGGAGAAATCGATTTCAGAGCTGTATTCTATACGCAGTTCAACTCATCGGTCGAAGCTAACTCTGGATTGACTCTGAAAAACTTTACTCAGGGACTCGGAATTTCATACAGGGCAGATCTGTAGGACAGTTTCGCGATCCCCGCAGAAATTTTTGTCGCTTGTGAAATAAAAATCTCCAGTGAGGCTATTTGAAATTGGCTCTTAGCCTGCCGAGATAATTCTTTTTAAGTTCAATTTTTGTTTTCTCATCAGCAGTCAGATTTGCTGCTTCCGGTAATTTTGTCTCAAGTGATACAGCATAATTTTCGAGGTAAAGCCACGCATTTTCGCCCTCGTTTTTAAGGATCGAATAGCAGCCGAGTGCCAGTGATGCGTCAAGTTGTTTCACCGATTTATCTGACTTGTTGGAGGCTTTTTCAAGTCCCGGATAAGCTGACTCAGGTTTATCCGACTTCAGCTCGACCAGTCCATTATAGAGTTCGGTGAAAAACTCCAATGAAGCCTTACCTGTTGAATCGAGTTGATTTTGTCTCGTGAGGAGCAGATCTCTCTCTGCAGAAGCCGACTGAAGCAAAATCTCCACTGTTTCCTTCACTATAACTTTCAGAGAATCACTTTGCACAAGTTTTGGAGGTGCAGTCTGTCGTGCCTGTTCGAGCGATTCAGGTCTGGTACTTTTAGTTCCAAAAATGGATCCTTTGAATATATAGAGCAACCCGCCTGCCGCAAGAGTTACGATCAGAAGAATAAGAAATATGTTGACCAAAGACATTTTTGGTCTTGCACTTTTTTCCTTGATCAGATTATCAGCGGTTGATTCTGAAATGGTATCAGAACCTTTGAGAATGGCGGTAACTTTTACTCTGGAACCGCTGTCCACTCTTCCGGCTTCCGGAGGAGCTTCAAATTTTTTTGCAGCATCAGCTTCCAGTTGAGTTCTGACGGTTTTGAGGTCGGCAATCAGTCCCGAGGCATCCCGGTATGCAGGGGAGTCAAGATTCACTGCTTTATGAATAATATCGAGGAGTTGTTTTGGGATACTTGCAGGTTTTGCCTGTAAGACAGCAGCGAAATTCAGATTGGTTTGGAGCAGTGTATCCTGATTGAGGAAACGAAACAGAATGGCTCCACATCTGGCTACATCCCTGATCCGGGCTTCGAAAGCATCATTTTCAGCCAGTTCATATTCACCGGTTACCCTGACATTTTCAAAATGTACAAGCCAGTTCCCGCCTATTTTTATTTTTTTCCCCTGAATGAAAAAAATCATGCTTTCATCAAGGAACCCGACGGCATATCCAAGGTTGTGGAGTTCTTCCAATGCTTCGAGAATCTCGGTTACAATGTCGACTGCTTTTACGGGATCGAGGGGACGATTTAAAGTGTAGAAATAATCGAAAAGCGACATCTGCGAAGGGTACTCGGTGATTACAACGAGTCTGCCTTCGTGGTAAAACAGTTCGAAAATCTTGAGAACTGACTCAAATCCGAGTTTCCGAAGTTTCTTAAGTCCTTCGAGGTTGACCGGTTCAGTCTCCGATTTTGAAATCAGAAGCTGTACTTTCATTCCAAGAGAGGAGTGGACTGCTTCAAAGTAGTCAAAATCTTTCCAGGTGCCTCTTTGCATAAGAAGGCTGTAATTACCAATTATTGTTGTTTCCATAATTACTCATCACTTTTTAGTGAAAATAAGAAAAAGAAATGAAATTGAGAAATTTCACCCTTTAATTCTTGAAAGATTAAATAAAGCAGCCGCCAGAAAAAGGAGATTTACCAGCCAGGCAGTAACCAAAGGATCGAGTGATCCGTTTTTCCCCAGCGCAGAGACAATCTGCATGACACTTAGATAAACGAAAGTTACGAGGATATTAATTCCGAATTGAAGTGCGAGTCCGGTGCGTCTCTTCACGGTCGAGATTGGCAGACCAAAGATGATAATAATGATTACAGTGAAGGGGAACGAGAACCTGGAAAAATATTCTATCTCCACTCTTTGGGAATCGTACCCCGCATTTTTTGTATCCTGAATCAGTTTTTTCAATTGTGGATTACTTAGAATCTCGAGTCGCTGCTGTTTTACCTGCAGATCCTCAGGGGTGAATTTAAGGTCAGCCACTTCCATTTCTTCAAAGGGTGTAAACTGATCGTTAAGCCGTCCAAATATTCGAACCGTTCCATTGAAAGCTGTCCACACTTTTTTCTTCGGATTATATACCATCCGTTCGGCATCTATTCGCCGGGTCATTTTTATCGAGGTTGCAGAATCATAGGTCTGAATCCCAACCTTGTATGCCTCGAGCTTTTCATGGTTGAAATAAAAAATATTCACAATCTTTCCCGGCGGGTCCTGGAAGAAGAGGTTGCTGATTGCCGAAGCCTCACCTTTTTTAAGGTATTCAGCCTCAATTCTGGTTTTAACCGTATTCGCATCAGGAACAACATAACCACCGAAGTAGAAGATCAAGCCTGAAATGCCAAAGCATACCAGCAGAAACGGAAGCATGAATCTGTATATTGAAATGCCGCTTGATTTGATAGCTGTTAGCTCATTGTTGCTCGACATCTTCCCGGCAGTAAACAAACCACCGAATAGAACGGCAACGGGTGTCATAAGTTTTAGTATCTCAGGAATAAAAACGAGATAATAATTGAGGATGATCGGAAAATCCACATTATTATCTATAAAATTGTCAAGGTTTTCCATCATGTCAATGATGACGAAGAGGAGCGTGAAGGCTAACAGTCCGTAGAAAACAGAGGCTATAAAGCTCTTAATAATGTACCGGTCGAGAATCCTAAGCATCTTCGGAGACTTTTCTGAATCTTTTTGGAATGAATCGCTGTAATCCCGTGAGATCGATGGTTGTGTTATCGCGGACAGATCTGAAGAAGAGATACACTCCCATAGCGGCAAGAATGACATTTGCTGCCCACATCCCCAGAAATGGAGAAACAATGCCTCTGTCAGCCAGTTTCTCACCACCGATCAGAAACGACCAGTAGAGCAGAAAAAAGAAAAGGCTGATGCTTGCAGCAGCTCCAAAGCCACCCCGACGGGTCATCATACCGAGTGGAACACCGAGCAGAAGGAAAACGATGCATGCAGCAGGGATGGAATATTTTTTCTCCACTTCAACCAGATAAGCATACTGTTGCATGATCAGATAGTCCTGTGCGGCGAGAGTGGTTTCGATGGTGGCAAGTTGCTGTTTGACCCGGGATGCAAGTCTGGCTTTCCAGGTGTCTTTGCCCGTGTCTCCTGCGTTCATCGCCGGAAGTGCAGAACCGGCAGAATCGCCATAGAAAAACGGATTGGCTACCCGTTTCATGATCTGCACATGTTCCTCAAAAACGCGTGCCAGACTGTCAGCCCGCTGCCGCAGCTCATCTATTCCGAGTTCGCGGTCAGAACGGTACTCATCAGTAATTTTCTTTAAGGAAAACTGTTCCGAGTTCATAAGGAGAATATGTTTTTTAAATTTCAGTTTTCTGTAGAGGTGTCCGTCACCCTGTTCATGAATTTCGCCATCATAAAGATTCATCAGGAGTTTGGAACGGTCCTGATTAAAATTCAGGTCTGCCTTTTTTGCCGTGAGAATATTCACGAAACCGGACCTGCTGTTATCGTAAATTTTTACATTCAGAAGTTTGTTTGAATCCTGTGTGATTTTTTCGGCAAGAATTGCATATCCGATGATGTCTGTCATGAAAACATTCGGGACAATGGAGAGAGCCGGTCTTGTGGCTGTGATTTCCCACATAAGATTTTTAGTTTTATGGTTGGCGTCGGGTAATATGTTGTTATTGAAATATATCAGGAACCAGACGAGTGATGCTGCCATCATGAAGGGAATAGCGGTAAGACGGTAAAGGCTTAGCCCGGCCGCCCGGATGGCGGTAATTTCATTATTTTGAGACAGCCCTCCGAATGCCATCAAGGTTGCCACCAGAACCGACATCGGAACCACCAAAACCATCATCCACGCAAGATTGTATGCAATCAGTTGCAGGATCAGAAGAGTGTCTATCCCTTTCCCAATCAACTGCTCGGCAAATCTCATAAGAAATTGAAGGATGAACACAGAAAAAAGTGAAAACACCGAGAACAGAAATGGTATGAAAAATTTCCTTGCAATGTAAAAACTTAAGATCATTTTGACCGGGCGAACTCTCGGAATTTTTTGTGAGTGTAAAACTGCTTAGTTTTGTAATTAAATGAAATTAAAATATTTAAATATAGCAATTCTGATCCTAACTATAGCAGCACTATTTTTTGAATTGAGCCGCTGCAGTACGGTTGCAGGATTGGTACCCGGTTACCCTGCATGGCTTGTTGATGGCGAAAAGTACCCTCAGCAGACTTCAGGTATCACATTCATCAGGAATGATGAGCTTGGTCAGCCGGTGTTTATAATTTGCGATGACAAACAGGCACTTCATTATTTGAAGATCGTCGATGATGAGTTTACCCTGACTTCAATAGAGATTGATTCCTCGGTAACTGACACTCTCCCGCCTAAAATCAGACTGGACATGGAGGACATCGCCTACGACAAATACACAAACAAAGTTTACATAAGTATCGAGCCCGATAAAAGATACAGGCAGCAATTTGGGATATTTGAGCTTGTGTTCAAGAACGATGACATATTCTCGGGAAGAGTGACCGGATTAAAACGGCTCGTGATCACCCCCGATTCTCTTTTTCATCAATATATTGAAGATAATACAGGATATGAGGGGCTCGCAGTCGACTCAAACTGTTTATATTTGGGTCTTGAAGGAATTAAAAGAGGGGAAACCTCATTCGACGGAAGTTTGGTCAGGGTAGTCGACAAAAGAACGCTAAAAATAGTTGCAACCATGCTTTTGGATTCATTGGGGGTCAACACAATTACAGGACTGGCAATTGCAGATGACGGGTCGCTTTGGGGCGTTGACAGAAACAGATTGAACTTTTTTAATATGAAATTTGATAATAAATTTACAGTCACAAATATTAGAGTTTTTAACATCACAAACTACATTCCGGGCTATCATCAGTACCGGTATGCAGCGGCTGTCGAGGCAATTTCACTCGACAAATCAGGTTTTGTTTATTTAATCGATGATCCATTCACGAAAGAATATGTACCAGTTGAGAACATATTAAGAAAAATGGACAAGAAAACAGAAAAAAGATTTAAGGAATTTGTTCCGATAATTTACAAGTACAAAATGGAGTAATCCACAGGAAAATCATGCACAAGACAGAAAAATTTGTAAACGATAACATAGATAAATTCATAGCCGAGCTTGGCGAGTTTCTAAAATTTGAAAGTATCAGTACTCTTCCTGAAAAAACGGAAGAAATGAAAAAATGTGCCGAATTCACGGCAGCGAAAATGCTTGAAGCCGGGCTCGATAAAGCGGTCGTGCTTGAGACAGGAGGACATCCCGTTGTCTATGGTGAGCGGTTAAGAGTGCCGGGAGCACCAACGGTTCTAATATATGGTCACTATGATGTGCAGCCTGTAGATCCGGTTGAATTATGGAGCAGTGCACCTTTTGATCCCGTCATTAAAGACGGTAAGATATTTGCAAGAGGGGCAACCGATGACAAAGGTCAGCTTTACATGCACATAAAAGCAGTCCAGACAATTCTCGCCAACTCTGATGAACTTCCGTTGAATGTTAAATTCATAATCGAGGGAGAGGAAGAGATCGGGAGCCCGAGTCTTGAACCGTTCCTTAAGGCAAACAAAGAGCTTTTAAAATGTGATGTGGTGCTGGTTTCAGATACAGCGCTCTATGCCCCGATGCTGCCGACTCTGACTTATGGTCTTAGAGGACTTTGTTACATGGAGATTGAGGTAACAGGACCCAACAGAGATCTCCATTCGGGAACCTTTGGAGGTGCAGTAGCAAATCCGATCAATATCCTCTCGCAGATGATTTCAAAGATGCATGATGAAAACGGAAAAGTGGCTATCCCTGGCTTTTATGATGATGTACTTGACCTGACAACCCATGAGAGAGAAGAACTGGCAAAACTTGAATTCTCCGAGGCTGAATATAAAGCGCATCTTGATGTGAATGCTCTTTGGGGTGAGAAGGGATATACAGTAATCGAAAGAACAGGTGCCAGACCCACACTTGATTGTAATGGTATTTGGGGTGGTTTCTCGGGTGCAGGTGCCAAAACTGTGATTCCTTCGAAAGCATCTGCAAAAATAAGCATGCGACTGGTTGCAAATCAGAACCCTGAGAAAATCGCAGTTTGTTTCACTGACTATGTGAAACAAATAACGCCAGAATCAGTAAAAGTGAAGGTTAGTGCTGTTCATGGTGCTGAAGCATGTCTCGTACCAATTGAGTCACCAGCCATCAGTGCAGCAGCTAAAGCATTAAGCAGAGCATTTGGCAAGGAAACGGTTTATCAGAGGGAAGGCGGAAGCATTCCTGTGGTCGCCAAGTTCAAAAAATATCTCGGAGCCGACTCTGTTCTGATGGGTTTGGGACTAAACACAGAGAATCTTCACTCACCCGATGAACATTTTGATCTCAATCATTTCAGACTGGGAATTATCAGCTCAGCATATTTCATGGAAGAATATTCCGGAAAGTAAATAACGGTTTTACGATGAAGTTTAAATATTTAATAGTTTTTGTCCTTTTTTACGGATTGGCAATTTTCGTTGCAGGATGTGGCGAAGATGAGACTGCAGATCCGGCAGATACCGGTTCAACTGCTTCAACGGAGCTCGTTGAGGATCAACCTGACAAGGATAAATCGATTCAGGAATTCAATCTGGAAAAAAGGAAGAAACAGACAAAAACCAGATTCCCTGGAGATACAATCGATTTGATGGAAGCTGTTTTGAAAACCTACCCGAAAGGCAGTTATGTTATCGAAGAGGATATACCGAACTCGTTGGGAATTCCTCCCGCCGCAGTAATCTACAGGCAGGATGGTGCCAGCAAAATGGTCTTTGCCCTCATTGCCACATCCCGTGAAGGGATGGAGAGGGATCGTCTGATTGAATCGAAAAATGTTATCGGGTATGATCAAAGTTTTATTGACTACGACAGTACCAGGCTTGGAACAGCACTTTTCTTCATGACCGGGTTCACGATCGATGGCAGAAATTTCAGCAGAATCTGGGAAAAATATACTCCGTCACATGGCGGTTTCAGGTTGATGACACTTCAAAACTGGGCAGTAAAGAACATTCCCTACATTAAAGTGGATTTCTATGCCCAGTTCAAGAATGCCACTTTTTACTTCAATTATTTCTTTTTGAACGGATTTAATCAGAAACCGCACCTTCTGCTCACTTATGAAGGGATAAACCAGAGGAGAGTGATGACTGATGCCAACGGTGATAAATTTCCTGATTACATAGAGTATGTGTTTGTGGACAACGATCATTCAATTGCTGTGGTCGATTCCGTTACCTATATCTGGAAAGATTCACTTTATGTGAACACGAGATATCCGGAGAAGGTTACCCCCTACTGACAATTCAATCTTTGGTATGCCGGGAAGTCAGGCAGCTTCCCGGCTGCTGCATCTAATTCAAAGTTTAATAATATTTTCAAGTGAAAATGACCGATAAAATTTTTACATCAGTGATTCAGAACATGCTAACCGGGAATGGCTACACTTACGAAGCAGGGAAGAACCATCACTTTCTTTCTCTCTCGAGGAGAGGTTTGAAAGGGGATATAGAATTGTTGAAAAGTGGCACCGCCATTCGGGATACCTCCTCTTTTTGCACCCTGGAAATAAAAGGCGACGATTCTCTCGACTTCCTGAACAGAATAAGCACAAATGATCTTCGCGGATTAAAGCCGGGGGAGAGTATCCGCACTATTTTCTGTTCTGACAAAGGTAGAATCATCGACTCGGTTCTTGTTGTAAATGAGGGACTCAGATTTTTGATTTTTGGCACAGGCGGAAGTTCTGATAAACTCACAAGATGGATCAACAGATATATCATCACGGATGATGTGAATGTGAAGGATATTACAGGTGCATTCGGAAGTTTCGAAATCTACGGTCCTCAGGCTCAAACTGTGATCATTCTTCTCTCTGGAATAAAAGATGAGGAACCAAACAGGATTTATAACTTTGAATTTGAAGACAAGTTGTTCAGCATTCTCAAGTATAATTATGCCGGGAAATCGGATCGTTATCTCCTGTTTGGGGAGCCGAGGTGCTTCGAGAAACTTGCCGGTTATATCTTAAAGTATGACGGACCTTTCAACATTGATTTTGTGAGCGAATCTGCATTTCAACATTACAATATTGAAAACATCACACCGGGAGAAACCGAAATATCAGATTCTTTCAACCCTCATGAGGTCAAATTGATGAGTGAAGTGTCACTCAGAAAGGGTTGCTTCATAGGTCAGGAAGTGATTGCCAGACTTGACACTTACGAAAAAGTTCAGAAATTTCTCGTGCAGCTTGAGGTGAGTGAGGGTAACAAGGTGGTTCTCCCCGCGCAACTTCTCGACACCGACGACAAAGACGCAGGAGTGCTTACATCAATTTCAGCCTGTCATACCAATGGAAAGGTAAAGGCACTGGGACTCGTTCGCAAGAACCATCTTCAAAAGGGGACAGTTTTGTTTGTTCAATCAGGTGCGGACAGAATAAGTGTTTCGGTAAAGGAACTTTAACCATTTCATTTTGATTACAATAGTAAACAAAACTGAGAAAGATGAAAATTTACACAAAAACCGGTGATAGTGGTGAAACGGGACTCTTTGGTGGTCAGAGGGTTGGGAAAGACAGCACACGAATAGAAGCTTACGGAACGGTCGATGAATTAAATTCATTTATTGGGCTTGCTTTGTGTGAAGTCAAAAGTGAAGACCTGACACATGACTTGAGACTTATACAAAACCGGCTCTTTACCGTAGGTTCCGACCTTGCGACTCCTCTCGATTCAAAGATTAAAAATTTTAATCTGCCAAGAACAGAAGAATTATTTTTTAAAGATCTGGAAAAAAGGATAGATTTTTACTCTAATCAGTTGGAAGAGCTTCGGAACTTTATACTTCCGGGGGGAAGCAAAGGGGCATCACTTCTCCATGTTTGCAGAACCGTCTGCAGAAGAGGGGAGAGACTGGTAGTGGAATTGATGCACCACGAGGAATTGAACAAAAATATTGTTATATTTCTGAACCGTCTTTCAGATTTTTTCTTTGTTGCTGCCCGGTATGAAAATCATATCACAGATAACGAAGATCTGAAGTGGGAAAAATAGACTAAAGTTTCACGGGGGTGAAATTGGCTTCGACGGGGTTGACAGGAGCCTTGGATTGCGTACCGTGTTATCCGCAGACACGCTAAACAGCGGTAAAAAAACAACAGGCGAATCTTACGCCCTCGCAGCCTAATTAGTTAGGCTGCCGTTTACGCAGAGTTCTCGTATCGACTCTGTAGTGAACGCCATTTAGATACGATAGCTGATCCGATTTCCGGGCAGGTGAAGCGAATCTTTTACCGGATATTAGCCGTGCGATCCAGTCAGACGGAGCAAACGGAAGGAGATTAAAATTCTGACTATGTGCGTAGTATATCCTCTGAGCCTCAACTTCGGACGCGGGTTCGACTCCCGCCACCTCCACCATTTTATGTGATAGTTTATGTTGTACCCTCCTTTTCGGGTGACACACCTTTTGCGATCAACCGGTCGCTTATCTCTAATGGTAATTAATTAACTTGTTCAGTAATTTCAGGTCGCATTTTGCGTGCGCCTCGTGTATGGAAGTCATCAAATGATGAAAAAAAAGAATTTCTCCCTCTCCGCTTTAACGGTAATATGCCTTTCTCTTACATTCAGCCTCTCTTCTCTTCAAGCACAGAATACAGAGGCGGATTATTACCAAAACGCTTATAAACTCTACGGAACCGCTCTTAGAACAGCACTTCATAATATTGTGAAGGGTCACACAGTGATCAGCTATGACGGACTGTATACGGCTTTTCCTTCCACTGATTCGAGACCGGGTACGAACAATGTATGGGATATTTACTCCGACAAACCCGGCGGCACACCCTCTTATCTTTATGTCCATGGCTTGAAGAAATGCGGCAGCTATTCAGGCGAAGGGGATTGTTACAATCGTGAGCATTCATGGCCCGACAGTTGGCTTGGTGCAACGAATCCCGCCAGATCTGACCTTTTCCATATGTACCCGACCGACGGATATGTGAACAACAGGCGAAGCAATTATCCGTTTGGGACGGTCGGCACGGCAACCTGGACTTCCACAAACGGAAGCAAGGTGGGGAGTTGCTCATTCCCCGGCTACACATCCACTGTATTTGAGCCGATAAACGAATTTAAGGGTGATCTTGCAAGGTCACAGATGTATATGTCCGTAAGATATTATCTGGAAGACAGCGGTTTTTCAACAAGTCCTGCCACCAATAAATCGAATCTGCTTCCATGGTATGCAAATCTGCTTTATTCATGGCACATCAAAGATACGGTCAGTACCAAAGAGATCAACCGGAACAACGCCATTTTTACTTATCAAAAGAACCGGAATCCGTTTATTGATCATCCTGAATTTGCAGCCGAAATCTGGCAGACAGATATGAAACCACAGGTGGTGAAACTTTATCCCGATGGAAACTCCATGGTAATAGATTTTTCGAGATATATCGATTCCAGTGTCGCTGTTAATCCGTTAAATTTTACATGCAGCAACAATGGCGGGAATCCTGTTTCGATTCATTGGGGTGTCGTAAATGATGTGTCGAAGCTTCTTGTAACATTTCAGGGTCTCGTGAGCGGGACTCAGTATGCCCTTCAGATATCCGGCCTTAAGAGTATCAACGGAGTATTGATGAATGATACGACTGTAAATTTTACAACGAGCGGAACCACCGGAGTGGAAGGGAATGAAAGCAGTCTCAACTCCTTCAATCTCGAACAGAACTATCCAAATCCATTCAATCCTTCGACCGTTATAAGGTATCAGATTCCTGTTGAGAATCATGTTTCACTGAAGGTGTTCGACTCCATCGGTAATGAGGTAGCGGTTCTCGTTAATGAAGATCAGGATGCCGGGAGCTATTCTGTCAATTTCAATGGTGCCGGTCTTTCGAGCGGGGTTTATTTTTACCAGATCCGTGCAGGCGGGTTTGTGAAAATGAACAAGCTGATACTAATGAAGTAGTCTTTTCATTTGCCTTTAGTGTAATCTAAATTTTGGGGAGCGAAAAACTCTTTCGTTCCCCGACTGCTGTTCAACAGCTCTCTTTAATAACTGATCACCTTCCTCAAGCACATCGATTTAGTGCCCTTTACTTTTCTTTCTCTTCCCTTACAACTGTTCCCGGTTCTTAATATCCTGTATCGTCTTTACAAATTATTTTTTTTCGCATTAAAATGAATAAAAAATACAAACTAACTTATATCGTTTAAAAAAAATGATTAAATTTAGCTGTTAAAAAAAATCATGCAGATGCAGTTGTAACGATACTTTTTACTATTCAGTAAGAGATAACTGTACACTTGTTTGCAGTGAGACAATCTGAGTTTATTCGCCAAAGTTGAAATTCGCAAAACAAAGGTTTTTCCTATGAAAGATTCATACTCTGAATTGCAGAAAAGGTTTGCAGGACTTGAAAAGGAAAATGAGAGGTTAAGACAGAGGTTAAAAGATCTTGAATACAATCCGCATGTAAGTTCTCATCCTCATAGAAGCAGTGTCGAGGAAGTCATGCGTGAAACAGAGCATAACTATGAAACATTATTTATGTCGATGAATCAAGGAGTCCTTTACCAAAATGCTTCCGGAGAAATTACTCTTGCAAATCCTGCTGCTCAGGAAATATTGGGATTGACCCTGGATCAATTACAGGGAAGAACATCAATGGACCCGAGATGGCGGTCAATCCACGAGGATGGAAGTGATTTCCCCGGGGAAACCCACCCCATCGTGGAAGCCCGCAGAACGGGAAAACCGGTAAGAAATGTGATTATGGGCGTTTATCACCCGATTGAAGACTCCTACAGATGGGTGGAGATAGATGCTGTACCCGAGTTTCATCCCGGGGAGTCAACTCCATATCAGGTTTTTGTGACTTTTACAGATATTACGACGCTAAAAGAACAGGCAGACACCTTAAAGGCGAATGAAAGGAAATTCAGAAGTTATATCGAATCCGCACCCATCGGCATCTTTATTGTCGATGAAGAGAGTCACTTTCTTGAGATAAATAATACACTTTGTCAAATGTTTGGATTGGAGCGGGAATCGCTGATCGGCAAAAAGCTGTTTCGATTTGTAGAGAAAGATGTTTACTTGCCGGCACTTCAGGTTGTCGAGGATGTGAAAAAGAGAGGGCACCACTCAGGTGAGCTTCATCTTCGCTTAAAAAACGGGAATACAATGCATTGCCTTGTGAATGCAGTAAAACTATCTCAGAATCAGTTTCTTGCTTTTATTCAGAATATTGATGAAATAAAAAAAGTGCAGTTCGCCCTCACAGAAGCAAAAGAGAAAGCCGAGACTGCCGCAAGAGTAAAAACAAGTATCCTTGCAAATATGAGCCACGAAGTACGCACGCCTATGGTGAGCATCATGGGTTACTCGGAACTGATCTATCACGAAAATATCGATCCAAACATTAAGGAACTGGTGGAGAAGATAATCTTTGGAAGCCGAAGACTTCTTTCTACAATGGACTTGATCCTGGACATGTCGAGACTTGAATCGGGAAAGGTGGTTGCTAAATCTGAATCGTTCGACCTGGTTGAATTGATGAAAAAAACCGCAAGATTCTACACTCTTATTGCCCATGACAAAGGTCTTGAACTCGATTTACAGATCCCTCGTGAAAGGCCCGTTGTCATTCAGGACAAAAATACCCTGGAACAGGCTCTTCACAATATTTTGAACAATGCAATAAAATTTACAGAAAAAGGGAAAATTGAGATTCAAATCCCAAAATTCCCTGTTTCCTCCGGAGTGGTCGAAATACTGGTAAAAGACACAGGAATCGGGATACCTGACCGGTTGAGGGATGTAATATTTGAAAATTTCCGACAGGCGAGTGAAGGTCAGGGGAGAATGTATGAAGGAACGGGTCTCGGGCTTTCTGTTTCGAAGAAACTTATGGAGATAGCAGGGGGGGATTTGATCCTGCTAAAAAGTGACTCCACGGGTTCAACATTCAGACTCGCTTTCCCTGTTCAGGTTGAGAGGTTCCTTCCTAAACTTCCTGAAGATGTCGATCAGGGGTCAAACAAAGTTGATTCCGGTGTTGAAACGGACCCGGCAAAGAAATTTAGAATTTTGATTGTGGAAGATGAAGAGCTAAACTCCACAATCATCAGAGAACATTTAAAAACGCAATATTCAGTGGATATTGCTGACACAGGTGAGGCTGCTCTCCTGATGTTGGAGGCTGGTCAATATGATCTAATTCTGGCTGATATAAATCTTGGTGGTGGAATGACGGGTGTCGAACTCGCTGCAAAAGTAAAAGCCGATCCAAAATTGTCGGGAATTTCAGTGATTGCCATGACAGCTTATGCTCTTGAAGGTGACATGGAGGAATTTCTTGCAGCAGGCTGTGATGACTACATCTCCAAACCATTCTTTAGACAGGATATCCTTAACCTGTTAAAAAAACATTTACCTGGGAGAAAAAATGAATAAAGGAGGGAGTTTAAAAGATATAATAGGGACGCTGAGGGAGAGTGAGGAAAAGCTCGAGATGTTTTTCTCACAGTCTCTTGATGGTTTTTTCTTTATGATGCTTGACGAACCGGTTGTCTGGAACGATGAGATTGACAAGGATGCCACCCTCGAGTATGTCTTTGCCCACCAAAAGGTTACAAAGATTAACGATGCCATGTTGAAACAGTACAGAGCTGAGCGGGATCAGTATCTGCATCTTACGCCCGCCGATTTTTTTGCACATGATATTCCATACGGGAAATCTGTATGGAAAGAGTTTTTTGACCAGGGTCACCTTCATATAGAAACTGAAGAGAGAAAATTTGACGGCAGTCAAATGTTTGTTGAGGGTGATTATATCTGCATGTACGATCAGGATAAAAGAATCACGGGGCATTTTGGAATTCAGAGAGATGTAACCGAACGGAAACTGACTGAAGCCCGGTTGAAGAAGTTAAATGAAGAATTGAGGCAGTCAGACATTGAGAAGAACAAACTCTTCTCGATAATTGCTCACGATTTGCGCAGTCCTTTGCACGGACTTCTCGGGTTGACCGAAGTTCTCTCGACAGATGCCGAATCTTTGGATAAGACTGAAATAGTCAGGTTCAGCAGGGAATTGCATATTACCGCCATGAGTATCTACAAACTCATCGAGAATCTCCTCGACTGGAGTCTGGTACAGAAAGGAAAGCTGACTTTTCGACCTGTCAGGACAGGTTTGTACCCGATTCTTCAGCAATGTATCGCAGAAGTCGACCAGAAAGCGATACAAAAGGAAATCAGGATAATAAATAATGTCGTCAAAACACAGATGATTTTTGCCGACGAAAAAATGATTTGCTCTGTATTTCGCAATCTGATCACGAATGCCATCAAATTTTCGAACAGAGGGGGTTCTGTCGTTATTACTTCCGAAACGACAGATAAAACCGTCAATATCTCGGTTCATGATGATGGAATCGGGATACCCGATGATTTGCGCGAACGGTTATTCATAACCGGTGAAAAAGTCAGGAGAACCGGCACGGAAAAAGAACCGAGCAGCGGGTTGGGATTGCTTCTGTGTAAAGAGTTTATCAATAAACACAATGGCACACTTTCTGTCGCGAGTGAGGAGGGGAAAGGTTCGACCTTCACCATAACCCTTCCGGTGGAGCAGTAATGAAAAACTTCCCTGAACTGCAGCAAAGCCGTGTGGTCTTGAGAAAACCCTCGACAGAGGACTCGGAGTTCATATTCAGACTTCGCTCCGATGTCGAAGTCGGGAAATATCTTGACAGAAGGCCTCAGACAAAACTGCAGGAAGCTGAAGAGTTTCTCAAAAAAATAATAAACGGCTTAGCCGGAATGAACTGGCTTTACTGGATTATAACCGAAAAAGATTCAGGAAATTGTCTGGGAACCATCTGTCTCTGGAATTTTTCAGGTGACAGAAAAAGTGCTGAAGCCGGTTTTGAGATACTGCCGGAATATCAAGGGAAAGGTTTCGCCTCGGAAGCACTTTCCGCGGTTTTAAGGTATGGGTTCTATGAGTTGTCGCTGGATAAAATTGACGGATTTGTCGAATCGGCAAATCTCCGTTCCCTCGGACTAATGAAAAAATATGGATTCTCACTTGCCAAAGAATTGGAAGAGAAATCTTCGATTGATGGAAGTGAAACCAAATGCTCGATTTATACCTTGGCAAAAGAGGACTATTACCTTAGCTCCTGATCCGGATTTCGACCACAAAAACTTCGAGCAGATCCACATTTACTGAATAGAAGATATCCCACTTTTTGTAAGCAAGTGCAAAAAGACCTTCGTCTACACGACGGATTCTTTTTCGCATGGTATCCTGAGGGTCCATCGTCAACTGAACCGTAGCATATCCTGAGATGTTCTCTCCGTGTGTTGTAACTGTTTCCCGGTTTGTAATCAATGCCACCTCTGAAAAATTCACTGTGAACTTCGGTTTCTCTCCCGTTTTCACCCAGCCGCTTTCAGAATCAGGAAATGAATCGGCATAGGGAAGATAGGGTTTAATATCAAGCACCGGGCTGCCATCGAGAATATCAGAGTTGTTGATATATAGTCTCAATCCTTCCACCTTGACAAGAGAAACGCAACTTAAACCGATATTGTTTGGTCTGTGCGGTGATCTGGAAGCAAAAACCCCGACTTTTTTACCTTTGTTTCCCGGTGGCGTGACGAGAGGTTTCCAGGTGTTGTTCAAGTGAAACAGGTAGATGACCCATATCCTCGCAAATCCATTCAGATCTTTTAGAGCCTGCTCAATATTTCTATGAGGTGAGAGGTTTATGATGGATATATCACCGGAAGATAAAATCCCCTGTTGTGGAGTTTCATACCTCTCCCTAAGTTTGGACTCGACAAAACCGATTGGTTCAAATTCGTATTTATCAGTCATCAAATGTCATCTCAATATTATCATCTTACCCGATAACTTTTCGTTACCTGTCTCCAAACGATAGAGGTAGATACCGCTCGTCAGACCGGAGGCATCAAAAATATACGAATGGGCTCCCTGTTGCATGAATTGTTGCAGTGGAGTTGCAACCAGCTCTCCGACAGCATTGTAAACAGCCAATCTGATATAACCCGGTTCGGCGAGGTTAAAGCGAAAAGTTGTGACCGGATTAAATGGATTCGGGAAATTTTGATAGAGCGTGGTTTTTTCAGGGATGAGTGGATTTTTCCCCTCTCCTGTACCTGTCGGGTCTGCCGTGGAAATTTTGACGGCATCAGCCCTTATCACGGGACCTGTTGTACTCTCTCTGGAGTCCACAACTGACACAGAGATATTGTCTCCAGCGGCAAACTGGTATCTTCCGAGAGTCCTCCAATATCCGCTGTTCGAATTCTGATTTACATGAAACGAATCAATTGCAATGCCATCCCTTTTGATGATATAGAGGGCATTGTTGGCGCTGTTTGTAGTTACAGGAACAATGAATGAAACATCAAACAAGCCGGTTTTCTGAATCACACACGAAAAAGTTGCCACAGGTGGAGGCGTGGTTGTGTTGATGTATGCATACCTGCTTGAGGTGCCGTATGCCTGTGCTACGCTTTTATACCATGCTCCTGACTCGCTGTAGTTTAGAGAATCATTATCGTCAACTATTTCAAAATAAGGCATAACCGTAAGCGTCACAGGAATTTTAAGAAAACCGTTCACAGGGTCGTTGCTTATTATTATCACTGTATCGGTATGCACACCTCTTTGAGAAGGGATAAATTGTAATCCAATTCTGTATGGTGACATTCCGGGAACTGACTGTGGATAACTTACCGTTGGTTTTATCTTACCGGTAACAGACAGAACGGAAAAAAGGGTCAGGTCGTTTATTCCTTCGTTTCTGACGGGTACATCAAAAACCAGAGTATCCATTTCGTTTACTTCACCAAGATTGAGGAATGTTTTTTCACAGACGAGGTATCTGTTCCGGACATTGGCGGATATCCTGATCACATCCGCGCTCATTATCTTAGGAGTTGAAGTCATGTTTCTGCCGGTTACAATAAAACTGTAGAGCGAACCGGACTCAAATTCTTTTGATGTCAGATATGCCCATTTATTTCCGGGTGAGTTATTCTGCCAGCTAAAGTTTTCAACCGGGAAGCCGTTTTTGAAAATTTGTAGATCGAGCAAATCGAGCCGGTTGGCAACCTCAGGAAATTGGAGGTGTAGCGAATGCCAGGTGGATTGTGAGGGGATAAAGTTCCATCTTACTTTTGCGGAATCACCCGGCTGAATGGTCGCCACCCTTGAATTGATACCCCAGGCTGCTGCGGCACTGTTCGACCAGGAACCTGCCAGTTCCGAGTAGCCCTGATCAAGATTATCAACAAACATATCATCGGGTTTGTATCTTATAAATGCTGTCGAGAGATTTCCCATTGTGTCGGTAATAGCGGTTCCAACTTTCATAAGATCATCAACAAAAAAAGAGTTGACGGTTTTCCAGGTTCCCGGTGCCGTCTGGATGCAATCTGCGACTGTATACCGGTAATAGATATCTTTAATTGCGACAAATGGCTGACTTTGAAAGATTGGTTCGTTCGTTGAGATTACGAATTTCCTTTGAATCCCCGACACTTCCTCAGAAAGTGCAAGTTCAGGTTTTATAGTATCAGTTCCTTTTCGCCAAAGTTGGTAGGCTTCAACGGCTGTACAGTACTGAAACTTGACATTGGGATAGAGGAGTGCTGCTTTGTGAGCAAGGGAATCGACATGGGCAATTTCATCAAGAAAAGTCCCTTCTGGGAGGTGCGACCAGAAGCATGCGAGCTGGTCGGTACCCTGGTTGGCTTTTGAGAAGATATTGTTCATCATTGTTGTGGAGACTGATCCCATATATTCTGATCTTACATTCCATCCCTTTCCGGTTCCGGCGAGTTGGTAGTTCTGCGGAGAGGGGTGAAATGGAACGAATTCAGGGGAGGAAAGTGACCAGTCGTAATTGTTGTCGCGAGGCTCGGTCAGATCAGTTCTTTTGGCTGGATAATCGTTGTGCAGGCTGTAGGGGAGAAGGGTATTCAGATAATTCTGCCATCCGTTATCCATGTAGTGCCATCCGCTTCTGAAAGAAACGGGAAAAGTGTTTTCTTCGAGGAGATACTGTGCAAGGGTGACATCAAAATCATCTCTCAATTCTGCAAACTGCTCGGTTTGATTCCACCAAAACACACCGTCATTATCGTAATCTGTCCAGCCAAAGGTGTGATAATGGAGAGTAAGTTCGTCTCCCCACCGTGCAATACTTTGTCCGTAATATTTTTTCATCAACCAGAGTGTCATTGTGTTGGGTACAGGGACATTATTGTTGGTCGCAAAACGGAAGATGTTACCTGCCATCATCCACCATGTCAGTTTAACGGGGGTGCCGAAGGAGTCGGTAAAACGATTTCTAAATGAAGGCTCCATAACTTTATATGGATTTTTATTGACATCTGTAAACAACTGGATATTATAGGTGCAGTTGTACCTGGAGGTGCTCATCCCGTCCCAGATTGCGGTATCGGAACCGAGGACCAGGTATACTTTTCCCTGTGGTACAAGGAAAGAGGAGAGGGCGATTAAAGAGACCAGGAAATGATTCGTTTTCATTTCAACCACCAAGAAAATTTAAAATATAAAACAACTTAGGGAAATTTTTTCGAGATTACAAGTTATTAACCTCTGCTGGAGTGCATTCCGGGGTAAAAGAGTGAAAATTCGATGCGAAATAACAAAAAAAAACCCTCATCCCGCAAGATTGCAGGATGAGGGTACACATTCAACAATTGATTTACTTGAGCAGAAGCATTTTTTTAGAAACTGAAGTGCCTGCAACTTCAAGTCTGTAGAAATAAATTCCGCTGGCAAGATTTGATGCATTGAAGGAAACCAGATGTGTTCCGGCTTCTTTTACATCATTAAGAAGGGTGGCAACAAGATTGCCAAGATTGTCATAAACCTTCAGGGATACATTCCCCGTGACGGGTACACCAAATTTAATGGTGGTTGAAGGATTAAAAGGATTCGGGTAATTCTGTTCGAGAACAAAATTCTCCGGAATGCTTTGCTCTTTCACCGAGTTTGGTGATGCCGGAATAAATGATGCTGCATCTGAATATGCAGAAAAATCACCATTTGCATTTTTAGAGCGAACTCTCCAGTAGGTGGTATTCTGCAGTCCTGAAGTAATCACGAGATTGGTAATCTGTGATTGCAAGGTGGTTGCGTTGCTAAATTCAGGATTATTTGCGTACTGAACTTCATATCCGGAGATATCACCACTTGTAGGAACGATCCACGAAAGTACAGGAGCGGAGGTCGAAAGTTGAATTCCGTCGACAGGGCTACCGGTTATTGGTCTGACAGCCCATGTTCCCGACCATGTAACAAACGATTCAGGAGTTGCCCATGCAGAGGAAACCACTCCGTCGGTCGATTGAACCTGCCAATAATAGGTAGTTCCGGGTAACAGACCTGTAAGTTCATATCTGCTGTTCGTGAGATTGGTCACTGTTGTGGCGCCGCTCATAGCTGGTGATGTTGAATATTTCAGGTTGTAGGTTAAACCTGTTGATGCGGAGTTCAAATACCATGAGAGCTGCTGTGTTGTGGTATAAATTGTAGTTCCGCCGATGGGCCAGGAGAGAACAGGTGTAACGGCTACAGGGGTGGAAGCTATTGTAGTGAAAGCTTCACCGGTCGACCATGCCGAGTACACTCCGTTTTTAAGCGATCTTACCGCCCAGTTGTAGGTTGTACCTGCAAGCAATTGTGGCACATTCAACCAGGGATTTGTCAAACCTGTCGCAGTAGGAGAAGCTTGAAGCGCACCCGCTCTGAGTTCAACTTCGTAAGTATATCCATCGGAAGCAGTTCCAAGCCACCATCTGAGGGTGGTGGAAGTGGCGTAAACAGTTGCACCACCTACAGGCCATGACGGATGTGGTACTACAGGAGGTGTACTTGCGACTTCAGCAACTGTTGAGAAAAGAGCTGCATCAGACCAGTTGGAATATGAAGTCCCTCTTTTGGAGCGGACTTTCCACTTGAAGTCAGTGCCACTTGGGAGGTTGCTGAGTTGATAATTAAGTGATGTAATATTTGTGTAAGTAGCACTTCCTGTGAATGGATTTGTACCCGACACGAGCTCTACTTCATAAGTCAGTCCTGTACCGTCACTTCCGAGATACCAGTAGAGTTTTGGACTGGTTGTATAGATAACGGCTCCACCGAGGGGCCATGACGGAGTTGGTACCACGACAGACGGGACGGTGAGAGTTGTAAAGGAAGCAGGTGTTGACCATGCGGAGGCACCACTTCCTGAAACTGAACGGATTGCCCAACTGTACTTTGTACCCGGGGTAAGTCCGTTTAACTGAACAAATTTATTTGTTGTCGGCAGAATGTTCGCTGTGCCTGTAAGGGCAGCGGGTTCACCCTGAACAACTTCTATTTCATAAGAAAGACCGAATGCCGGTTCATTGTGATACCAGTAAAGTGTGGGTGAGAGTGTATATACTGTCGGGTTGCCTATCGGCCATGAAAGTACGGGGAGTGGAACACTTGGACCTGCCGGAGTTACAAAACTCTCGATCACAGAAGTGTTGTAAACCCATCCAATAATATTATGAACTCTGACTCTCCAATAGTATGTGGTACCGGGAAGAAGTCCGTTAACTGTGTAAAGCTGGTTCGATCCCGGGTTGTACATTGTATAGGTAGCCATGTTGGGGTCTGTTGAAAGCAACAGGTCGAAATGGAAGCCTGCTCCCATACCCCAGGGGAGATACCATGAAAATTGAGCACTGTTGGAATAAATCTGGGCACCGTTTACGGGCCATGATAGCTCGACGGGTGGAACCATCGGGTTTAATATTTCCTCAACAACAATATCTCTGAAGTAGTTGGAATTCTGATAGGAATTTGTCGGAAAAGTACCGGAGCTGCCATATACACCGTTGGCTCCATCAGCGACGGTTGATATTATTCCGTTTGTGACAGGGGTAGCAAGAGCATTTTGGGTAGCGCCATAAGCTGTGTTGGAGTTAACTGAAACGAAATAAACATTTTCAGGGTAAATCTCGTAGTTACCTGTAACTTCCACAGTCTGCCATCCGGAAGCTGTCTCGTTAGTAAAAGTAAACTGACCGAGTTGTCTTCCGTAGATATCCCAAATTCGTCCAATGTGTGTACCTGTTTCACCTGGCGTTTTGTAGTATTTAATGGCTTTAATAGTGGATACTTTAGAAACGGAAAACTTTACACCGAGTTCGTAGGGACCATCGTTAAATTCGCCGGAAGGTACCTGAGTAGTAAATATTGAATTCGGGGGTGTAACCGCAACCACATCAACAAAATAGTTGGAATTGTTGAATGACTGGTTTGGGAAAAGTCCCGGGTTGACATTGAACACACCGTTGTTGCCATCAGCAACAGTTGAAAGAAATCCGTTTGTTATTGAAGTGGCAAGTCCGTTTTGTGTGATAGGATATTCTGTGTTGACATTAACAGAAACCACAAAAACTGTATTAGCCTCGATAAGGTAAGGAGACGGCAGGACGGCGGTTTGCCAGCCCGAACCGGTTTCACCCGTGAAGACCACCGATGAAAGAAGAGTACCTGAAGCTGAGAAAAGCTTGCCTGTATGAGATCCCGTTTCTCCGGCGGTTTTGTAAAATCTGATCGCCTGGATTAAAGCGGGTTGAGAGGCAGTAAACTTAGTGCCAAGCTCATAATCACCATCTGCACCTGTTGAGGCAGGTACCTGCGTAGTGAAAATGGTTATCTGTCCAAATGTCTGTGCCGGAAGCATCAGCCATAGTGTAAACAGAAATGTAAAGCTGAAAATGCGTAATATTCGTTGCATTTTAATCTCTCACTTTGGTATTATTAAATATATATAACGAACCTATGCTGCAAAAATAGTGCCAAAATAAATATGCCAAAATCAGGCATAATGAGCGTCATTGGGAGGCAGGTTTTGCGAAGTGTCTCATAATGAGATTGGTTAGTGTCTCATAATGAGAATACGATGCTGAACAAAGTGATAAAAAAATCATTTTTTTAATTGTGAAAATAGCTGTAAATTTAATCAGACAATTTTATCTGATTTGGAAAAGCACGATGGAACAGGAAAAAATAAAACCTAAAAACATAAAAAAAGCAAGAGAAATAAAACTTCAAAACCACCGGTTATGGGTTCAACTGGCATTCATAATCATCTGTCTATGGATTGGAGTGGAGTTTTATTATTTCACAAAGTATTTTGAAACAGGAGGAGCCGAAGGGAGTTTTTCGCGCCCTCCGGGAGTGGAGGCATTTCTCCCGATAAGCTCGATGATGAGCGTTTACTACTTCGCTATCACAGGTGAGTTGCATAAAGCTCACCCGGCCGGTTTTTTTATTTTTCTTGGCATAGTAAGTCTTTCATTCCTTTTTGGAAAATCATTCTGCAGCTGGATTTGTCCGGTAGGATCAATATCAGAGGCGATAGGTGATTTTGGTGACAGGATTGCGATGAAACTTTTTAAGCGGAAATTAAGGATGCCCCGCTGGCTGGACTATCCATTAAGAAGTCTGAAGTATCTTTTACTTGGCTTTTTTGTGTATGCGATATTTCTCTCAATGGAAGTTGCAGCCCTTAAATCATTTCTCGACAGCCCATACAATATTATATCCGATGTAAAAATGTACTACTTTTTTGCGGATATATCACAGTTTGCATTTGGTGTAATAGCTGTGCTTTTTCTGTTATCAGTTCTGGTGAGAAACTTCTGGTGCCGTTACCTTTGTCCATACGGTGCACTCTTAGGGATATTTTCTTTGTTGAGTCCTGTAAAAATAAAACGGGATGCCGACAAGTGCACTTCATGCAGTCTGTGTACTTTGGCGTGCCCCAACAAGATAAAAGTGGAAAAGGTAAATGTCGTTCTTTCAGATGAATGCTCGTCTTGTATGAAATGTGTGGATGCCTGTCCTGTTAGAGACGCACTTTACTTAAAGGAAGTTGTAACCGGTAGACGGGTCACAAAAAAATTCGTGACTCCTCTTGTTCTTGGCGTTTTCTTCCTTTTTATTGCTTTGGGGATCATATCAGGAAACTGGCAGAACAAAGTAACTAAAGAGGAGTATGAAGTCTATATTCAGATGCGAAACAGCCTGGGCCATCCGACTGGCATGGAAAATGAAGAGGGGAAAAGACTTATTGAGCAGAGAAACAGGGAAGCGAAGGAAGCTGCAACGAAGTGACCGGTGAGAATCAGGAACGGCTAAATGAATTTTGTGGGGATATTATAGCACCATTATATACACAGATTAATAATAGATTATCAGGAACATTCATAATTTTTGCAAAGAGGCGATTATAGACCGCGAAGTACCGTGCGAAGTGGGATTTGATTCGTGTAAAAGGATTGAAGAATCAGGAATCATTTTAATAAAGGAGGAAGTTTAGCAATGAACCACAATGAACTTCCATTGATAATTCAAGGTGGAATGGGTGTAAATATATCCAGTCCACAATTGGCGAGTACTGTTTCCCGATTAAACCAGCAAGGTACGATTTCAGGCACTGCACTGGAATGGGTAATGGTGCGTTCTCTTCAGATGGGTGACCCGGGAGAGAATTTCCGTAGAGCTCTGGCATCTTTCCCTTTTCAAGCGACAGTGAAAGATATCTTCAATAAGTTTTATCTTCCCGGAGGGAAGGCTAAATCCACTCCATTCAAGGGAATTTCACACATCAATTTAAATCCTTCCGGCTTATTGATCGCACTGATAATTTGCGCCAATTTTGCCATGGTTAATCTGGCAAAAGAAGGGCATGACAAACCTGTAAGCATCAATTACCTCGAAAAGATAGCAATGCCTCATATTTATGCACTAACCGGTGCAATAATGGCAGGAGTTGATATTATCACAATGGGTGCGGGGATACCTCTACAGATTCCTCATCTGATAAATGATATTGTAAATCACCGTGAGACGACATATTCGATACCTGTAACAGGTGACAATATCAAGAGCTTTGCGATGCGGTTTGATCCGGCAAAATTTTTTGGAGCCGCGCTCCCCGAATTGAAAAGACCAAAATTTCTTCCAATAATTGCATCGAATCTCCTTGCCACACTCTTTTTGAAAAAATCACCTGAAGGCAGTGTTGACGGATTCGTAGTCGAGGAACCTACTGCAGGCGGTCACAATGCCCCGCCTCGAAGACCAGACCCCAGTGCATTACCGGGTGCATCTCCGGTTTACGGCGAAAAAGACCTGGTCAATTACAAGGAAATCGCTTCACTTGGCTTGCCGTTTTGGATTGGAGGATCGCATGCGACACCTGAAAAACTGAGATATGCTCTCTCCATAGGTGCTGCGGGAATTCAGGCAGGAAGCATCTTTGCTCTCTCGGAAGAATCGGGAATGGAACCTGATTTGCGTAAAAAAATCAGTAAAACGGGTTTTGAAGGGAAGTTAAATGTAAGGACCGATGCCAGAATTTCCCCTACAGGTTTTCCCTTCAAGCTTGCAGAAGTTGAAGGCACAATTTCCGAAAAGGAAACCTATGATTCGAGAGTGAGAGTCTGCAATAAAGGACTTTTGGTAACTCCCTATGAAAAAGAGGATGGAAAAACGGGATTAAGATGTGCTGCCGAACCTTACGAAAAATTTATTGCAAAGGGAGGAAATCCCGACGACCTCGAAGGAAGAGGCTGCCTTTGCAACGGTCTGCTCGCAACCGCCGGGGTAGGCGATGAAGTGGAACCGCCAATGATCACTCTAGGTGATGATCTTGAATTTTTGCCGGTTTTGATGAAACACAGCGACGACACTTACAGTGCAGCCGACGCAGTCAATTATCTTTTGGGTAAGTATCAGGAGAAGCCGGAAATCAGGAAAACCTAAAGACTAAAATCGATTCCCCATGCTTCGGCTAATGATCTGATGAAGGATTTCTCATTATCAGCGAGATCCTGGTCTGCATTTGCTATGCTCAGGAGGTCATCGAGTATGGCGCCCTTTTCGATGTCTGTCTCGAGATCCACATTCAGTTTTGCTGCGATGGAGTAGACTACCTGAATTCTCTGATCAGCCGATTTGTTATACCAGCCAACAATATCATCCCACAAAGAGGAGATTTCCTTCAGGTCAGTGCCCTCAGATCTCTTTGAAAGTATTCTTTTGATCTCTCCGGTCTCTTCCTCACTCAGAACCGTATCCGAAAGATGTGCGAAAGCCAGATAGAGATATCCGAGATTTTTTAGTTTTGCGTAATGATTAATAGACAAAAAAACTCCTGTTTAATTCGCAATTATATGGAATATTTGTCAGGTATCAAATTAAAATATTAACTTACAAGCTAATTATTTAAAATTTGCGTTCAAAATAAGAGTCACAAAAATGACGATCGATCAAGTCCGTGAGCAGTTTCCCTATCTCAAACTGGGGAAGATTTACCTGAATCATGCCTCACTTTCCCCCGTACCTCAACCTGTTATAGATCATGCAAATCTTTTTCTGAAGCGAAGAAGCGAAACGCACATTGACGATATGAGTCAGTGGATGGCGGATGCGGAAGAAGCGAAAATAAAACTTGGAAGGTTGATTAACGGTGATCCTGACCGGTTCGCATTTTTTGACAACACATCGACTGGTTTGAACATTCTGGCACAGGGAATCAACTGGAAGCCTGGTGACAGAATTCTACTTAATGATGTGGAATTTCCTTCGAATGTCTATCCTTTTTTGAATCTAAAGAATCAGGGTGTGGAAATTGACTTCGTTCACTCCAAAAAAGGGGCTGTAAATTCGGTTGACATACTCGCTGCCGTTAAACCGGAAACCAGACTGATCTCGATCAGTGCCGTTCAATTCCTCAGCGGTTACAGAAGTAATTTGAAGAAGATTGGTGATTATTGCCGGGAACACAATATAATTTTCAGTGTGGATGCGATTCAGGCTCTGGGAGCCTTGCAAATCGATGTTAAAGATTGTCATATCGATTTTCTCTCATGCGGTACCCAAAAATGGCTGCTTGGTTTGATGGGACTCTCGTTTATCTATATAACAGAAGAACTTCAGCATGAAATAACTCCGAGATTTGTTGGCTGGGCATCGATGGAGAACCAGACATCACTCCTTGACTACAGTTTTGTCTTTAAGAAGAGTGCGGACGCACTTCAAAACGGTACCATTAACATGATCGGTGTGAATGCACTTCTCGGATCACTCGAACTTTTACTGGATTTCGGACCGGAAAATATTGAGAGAAGAATAATCGAAAATACCAGACATCTGATTGAGAGGCTTCATTCGATCGGAATCAAACCGGTGTGCGGGAGGTATAATGAGAGGAATCTGTCGGGGATTGTGAGTTTTACTTCTCCCCGGTCAAAAATGATAAATCAGAGATTAACCGAGGAGAAAGTAAGCACTTCACTTCGTGAGGGGTATGTGAGGATGTCCCATCATTTTTACAATACTTTTGAAGAACTCGACAAAGCAGTTGATATTATCAGGTCCTGCGTCAAGTAGCTGACTATATTTTTCTGATCCTTAGTGACCCCATAGTGAGGTCAACAGAAATGGTGGCGCCGTTTCCGCCATTTATGCTGCAGTTCACCAAAACTTTTCCGCCTGATTTCTTCGTAGTAACAGGGAAGTCTGATTGAACTTCGTCAGTCACTTCATCACCCCAGCCAAATGACGATACATTTCCCTTAAGAGTAGCCTTAATTGCGGAGGGGAGATTGACAATAACATCACCCGCCGAGTTGGAAATCCTTACTTTCCCGGTATTACCTGCTGCAAATGTGATGCTTATATCGCCGGCAGCAGTTTTTATTTCAGCATCCGATCCAAGATTTTTTATCACAACTTCACCTCCCGAAGTTTTTGCGACAAGTTTTCCGACTGCAGACCTCACATTGATGGAACCTCCGGCAGTTGCGAGTTCGCTGTTTCCCTTAAGAAGGCTTGCGGATACATTTCCACCCGAGGTTTTTAGAGAAGCTTCTCCTGCGACAGTATTCACCTGAATATCTCCACCTGCTGTCCCAAGTTTTGCGTTGCCGCCGAGTGTGCCGGCAACGATATTTCCTCCGGAAGTCAGAAGGTGAGTATCACCCGCGATGTCAGCGGCGATAACATCTCCACCGGCAGTTTTTGCTTTTACTTTCCCGGTTACACTTCCCATTCTGATCTCACCCCCCGAAGTGGAGGCATCCAGATCACCTGTTATATTTCTGGTTGTTATATCACCACCTGCTGTAAAAAGAATGTGGTTCCCTGTTGAATTGTTGAGGAGGGAAATGTCACCTGCGGCAGTATTGATATTCAGGTTGAATTTTGAAGGTATGGTAACGATAAACTTTATCCCGTCACCCCATCTTTTATAGTTCTTGAAAACGATATAAATGGAGTTACCTCTCTGGTCGGCAGTAAATCCCGCCTGATTTTTGTCAGAAATGCCTTCACCAATCACCAGCACTTCATTTTTCTCCCATACTCTTATCTCCACTTCACCGTAATCGGACAGGAGATTAAAAGTGCCACCGGGTGTGACTGTGAAAGATTCCTTGAAATCAAATTCATCACCATGGGTGATTGTCACCGGCAAGGCGAGTAACAGAGCTAATAAAAGTATTCTTTTCATTTTACAGATCCTTTCCATCCAAAACTGATTTTGCTCTTATTTTTATGTAGGGGTTGTCTTCCTGTTCAAGCCGGTTTTTGAAGACTGAGAGTATTTCATCATCAGCCTTAAAGCCCGACTCAATTGCTTTAACGAGAGTATTAATGGCTTCAATTCTGTTACCGGGTACTTTATCGTTGATGAGAACATGAAGGCATGTTTTCTTTATTTCATTGTCAAACTGAAGTGCGGCGAGTGTCTTTAGTGCCTGGAGTCTGACCCCGGGATTCTCATCGTTCTTAGCGGCACTTACCAGTGCTTCCTTCACACCGGCGATCTCCTTTTTGTCGTAACTGTCGTTAACGAGATTGATGGAGTTCAGCCTTGTCCCGGGATTTTTCTCGTTCAAAATCGAGAAAGTGAGGAGCTTCTGTATTTCAGGATCATCGGGCGAACCTGAGATTGTTACTCTTTTGTAGGCATCAAATGTGAAAGTTATGTTTCCATCCCGGGTGTCGGAATCGCTGAATCTCACATTGGTAATGCGGGTTTGAGGCTCCTTGCCATCCACCACATTGGAAAAAAGAGCGTCGACATTCGGGGATTTGTGTGCAAAAAAGAAGATTCCGACGAGGATACCGGCTACCATTCCGAATGAACCCGTGAGTGCAGGCACGAAGACGGGTGAGGAGAAGAAATTTCTGATTCTTACCCAAATGCTTCCGGAATATTCCATTTCGTAAATGCTGTTTCTCAGATTTCGTCTTGAGTCTGAAAGAATCCGCTCGACATTAAATTGGGGAGTGGAATTTTCGATATCAGAAAAGAAAGCCTTTTGAGCTTCAAATTCCTCTCCACACTCTTTACACGATTCGATGTGTGAAGTCAGGGCTTTTGCTTCATTATCGGGCAACTCGCCCATTAGCAGAAGTGTAATTTTTTCTGTATAAATTTTGTGTTCCATCTTTTTCACCTAATTGTAAAATTGCTTTAATGATTCTCTCATCTTCAGGGTGGCATCGAACAGATACCTTTTCACAGTTCCTTCAACGAGACCTGTCAATTCTGCAATTTCTTTCAATTTATAGCCTTCATAATGTTTCATGGTAAAAACGAGTTTCTGTTTTGCCGACAGATTGTCGACTGCGTGTCTGATAGCCTCGTTCAATTCTGAATTTCCCATTTGCATCTCCGGGTTCAAGTCCGAACCCGCAATTTCGAATGCAGGCGCATCTTCATCATCGGATTGTGCGTTATTCTCCAAAAGATCAACCGTTTGCCTCTTTTTGCTGTTTTCAATATAAGAGAGACAGACATTCGTAGTAATCCTGAAAAGCCAGGTGGAAAACTCACTCTTGAACTCAAACTTTGAAATATTTTTATAAACTCTTATAAAGACTTCCTGATAAATGTCTTTTGCATCTTCTTCAGAGCGGGTATATTTCAAGGCTAAAGTAATGACTTTTCTGTCATACTTTTTGATCAGGGCTTCAAAGGCATCCTTGTCGCCTTTGGCTGCCATCTTTATCAGATTATAATTGTCTTGAACCATATCCTCCGTTTCCTGACTGGTTAGACCCGGCTTGAATAAAAAAGGTTGTGTTACAGAGGCAAAAATTATAAATCTTTCATTAACTATAAAAATTGTTTCTTGAGTGGCGATATTTTGCGACAGATGGAAAAAGGAGAAGACAGTGAAAACCAAAGTGACCGAATTTAACGCTTACCGTTCCGAAATGAATGAAAAAATATTGAACAGCGGGTTCAGTGATTTTAAGAAATTTTTTGCACTCGACAACAAGGCATATCATCCGGGTGCGCTGGATGCCAAGACGAAGGAGCTGATGGGGCTCTCTGCCTCCATGGTTTTGAGATGCAACGACTGTATTTATTATCACATTGAGAGATCCATTATTGAGGGTGCAAGCCGTGAGGAACTGATGGAGACATTTAATGTTTCATTGATAGTCGGTGGATCGATTGTCATTCCGCATCTCAGATCAGCTTTTGAGTTTATGGAGCAGGTTTTCGAATCAAGAAAAAACACAACAGCATAACAACAATTCGACAGGAGATTTCGATGCCTACCGGTAAAAAAATATTCGTTTCCACTCAGAATAAAGGGAAGCTCAAGGAAATACGGTCAATTCTTGGGACCGGTGATTTTGAATTTATTTCGGTGCATACCATTGACGGTTTTCCTGATATAGAAGAAACAGGAACTTCTTTCGAGGAAAATGCGATTATAAAAGCAGAGGAATCGTATAAATTGACAGGGATTCCATCGCTGGCGGATGATTCCGGGTTGTCTGTTGACTGCCTTGACGGGGCTCCCGGGGTTTATTCTGCCCGGTATGCCGGAGAAAACGCTGATGACGAAGAAAACCTCAGGAAGGTTTTGGGTGAGATAAAAAATTTTCCCCCCCCATACAAGGCAAGATATGTTTGTGTGCTTGCTTTTTATGACGGAGAGAAACTAATCACCACCCGGGGAGAGTGTGAAGGGGAGCTGATAATGGAAAAGAGGGGAAGCAATGGTTTTGGATATGATCCAATTTTTGTTCCTGAAGGTTTTATCGAGACAATGGCGGAACTGAACATGGAAACAAAAAATAAACTTAGTCACAGATTTAAAGCATTGGAAAAAATGAAGGAAGCACTTTTTAAATGAATATTAAACGAGCAATTCTAATACCGGTTATCCTTTTTCAGGCGTTTATTTTTACCTCTTGTAAAGATTCAGTATCACCGGAGCCTCCTGCTGTCGTAAAAAATTATTTTCCACTTCCCAACGGAGCAATCAGCAGATATTCTGTTGATTCGGTTTCGGGCGGATCACAGTATTTTAATATTGGAACCAAAGTCACCAGTTTTGGAAGTGAACAGGTAACAGCCGGTACCCCCTATTTTCAGCAAATTGATCAAATCGACTATTTTTCAGGTGGAAGTGTAATTCAAAGGTCGAAGGTCCGTAAAACCCAACGGGGTCTTTATTATTATCTGGATACTACAGGCGTGACGGGTCTCATTCCGGACACATTGAAACCATTCGTACAGATCGACAGGGAAATAACTCCACTGTCGCTTCCGTTTTATTCGGGACAAACCTGGTCGGCTTTTAAATTTAATGTGGTTATCATCCCGATTATCAACTGTACAGCCACATATCTTGGGAGCGTAACGGTAACCGATACCATCAGAGGCGTAACCGGAAGTGTAAAAGCCGAGAGAGTCGGTTACAACCTTACAATCAGCATCCCTGATTTGGGTCAGGGACCCCTGAATCTAACTTATTCGGGTGAGGTATGGTATGCTGAAGAAACAGGTGTTGTCAGGAAGGAAGGGGATTATTTCCTTTTTCAGTTCCTCGCCGGAAGTGAAATTGATCTTCTTTTGCCAAACTACAGGATCAGGGAAAGACTGATTGAAGTAGTTAGATAGACTTGATTTAGTTATGAGTTATTAGTTATGATTTATTTTTTTGTAATGCTAAAGAGAGCAAGACTTTAAGTTTCAAACCTCTGACATCAAACTTGCAATCTCTGACATCAATCTGATTTCCGTATATTTAAAGTTTGAATTTTATAATTTTTGGAAAATTGATGATTGAAATAGATAAAGCGTACAGTCCGTCACCCGTTGAGACGAAGTGGTATAAATACTGGCAAGACCACAAACTTTTCAGATCCGAGGTTGATGAAACAAAAACTCCTTACACCATCGTAATTCCTCCCCCGAATATCACCGGAATGCTCCACCTGGGACATGTTTTGAATAATTCAATTCAGGACATCCTTATCAGACACAAAAGAATGCAGGGATTCAATGCCTGCTGGGTACCGGGTACAGATCATGCATCTATAGCGACAGAATCAAAAGTGGTTGCGCATCTTGCTTCCCAAGGGATAACCAAAAAGGATACAGGTCGCGAGAAATTCCTGGAGCATTGCCATGAGTGGAAAGAGAAATACGGCGGAATTATCATCAGCCAGCTTAAAAAGCTTGGAATAAGCTGTGATTGGGAGAGACTTCGCTTTACCATGGATGATCATTATTATGGTAAAGTAATCGAATCATTTGTAAAGCTGTATAAAGACGGACTTATCTACAGAGGGTACAGAATGGTAAACTGGGATCCAAAAACACAAAGCGCCATTTCGGATGAGGAAGTTTACTATCAAACAATGAATATCAAATTGTACCACATCAGATATCCGATGGTGGATGGCAGTGGCGAAGTTGTGGTAGCTACCACAAGACCTGAGACAATGTTTGGTGATACCGCTGTTGCAGTCAACCCTGAAGATGAGAGATACAAAGATTTCATCGGGAAGAAACTGATTCTGCCGCTGACAGGTCGTGAGATTGAGATTATTGCCGACACTTATGTCGATTCCACATTTGGAACAGGTGCAGTTAAGATGACTCCCGCTCATGATGTCAATGATTATGAAGTCGGACTCAGACACAAGCTGCAGTTCATCAACATTCTCAATCCGGATGCAACCCTTAATCACAATGCTCCTGTGGAATTCCATGGACTTGACAGATATGAAGCCCGTAAAAAAGCAGTGAAAATGCTCGAAGAACAGGGTTTCATGGTGAAAACTGAAGACTATACAACCAATATTGGTTTCTCGCAACGGGGTAATGTTCAGGTTGAGCCATACATGTCGGAGCAGTGGTTCATGAAAATGGATGAACTTGCAAAACCTGCCCTTAAGGCTGTGAGTGAAGGTGAAATTAAATTTTATCCTCCACACTGGGTGAAAACCTATGAACACTGGATGGCAAATATAAAAGACTGGTGCATTTCCCGGCAGTTATGGTGGGGACACAGAATTCCCGTTTGGTATCACAACGAAACGGGTGAAATCTATTGTGATACAGTGCCGCCATCCGATCCCGAAAACTGGCTTCAGGACAACGATGTACTTGATACCTGGGCTTCGAGCTGGCTTTGGGCTCACGATGTCTTTATGACAGAAGAAGAGCAAAAATATTATTATCCCACCGATGCACTTGTTACAGCTCCTGATATTATTTTCTTCTGGGTTGCCAGAATGATCATGGCAGGCTACTATTTCCAGGGTGAGATCCCCTTTAAGCATGTCTATTTTACGAGTGTTATAAGAGATGACCTCGGAAGAAAAATGAGCAAATCTCTCGGGAATTCTCCAGATCCCCTGGATGTAATCGACAAATATGGAGCAGATGCATTAAGATTTACGATGATGTTTCTTGCCCCGCTTGGACAGGATGTACGATTCAGTGAAGACAAGTGTGAGATAGGTCGAAACTTCGCAAACAAAATCTGGAATGCGGGAAGGTTTATTTTGATGAACACACCCGATGGATTTGTTTACGATGAGAATTACAAACCTGCCAACGAAGATTTTGTTGACAAGTGGATAAATTCCAGACTAAATTCCACTATCAGGGAGTTGAATAAAAACCTTGATGATTTCGAGTTGACGAACTCCTCTAAACTGATTTACAGTTTTATTTGGACGGATTTCTGCGACTGGTACATCGAATTAATCAAGAACAGATTCTACAGTGACGATCCGGCAGTAAAAGCCGATGCGGCGCAGAAGGCGGTTGGTATATTTGATAATATACTGAGACTTCTTCATCCATTCATGCCTTACATAACCGAAGAACTTTGGCAGCTCATTAAAACGAGAAACACTGGTGACTCTATCAGTGTTGCCAAGTTCCCTGAAGTTGACGAAACCAAAGTGGATGTTGCCGGCGAAAAGCAAATGGAATTCCTGCAGAATTTGATTACCGCTGTAAGAAACATTCGAGGCGAAATGAAAATTGCACCTTCGAAACCGGTAAAACTCTACTTAAAAACGGATGTTTTTGACCCGCTGTATGGTGATCTGATAAAAAAACTGGCAAAGGTTGAGGAAATTTTTTCAGGGAACGATACAGTTAAACCCCATAAGAGCGCTTCAGCCGTGATAAAAGACTGCGAAATTTATGTACCTCTTGAAGGACTCATAGATATCGAGGTTGAAAGAACCCGTCTCGAAAAAGAGATAGAACGAATCAAAGGCGGCTTGACCGGACTTGACAAAAAGCTGTCGAACGAGGAGTTTGTTTCCCGTGCTCCCGTTGATATTATCGAGAGAGAAAGAAACAAGAAACGCGACTGGGAGGAAAGCCTTTCGAAGCTTGAAGCGATATTGGCAGATCTTTCATAGATTAAAACACCAGAAAATCAAAAAGCTGTCCTGAATCAGGGCAGCTTTTTTTTTGTTTCCGCAAATATCTTCGGGCAGGAATTTTTATTACCTGATATTAATTTGCTAAAATTGAGATGTAAAAATTTTTAAATTCATGCTAAAGTAAAACATGAAATAGAGACATTTAATAATTAAGATTAATTAAAGTTAAAGTGACTTGTCTGATCCTTTAATTTAACATACAGTTTCAAAAAATCAATTCGTTTTTAAATGTAACTGCATCATGAAAATCGGGCTTGTTTTCAGAATGATCGGACGCCCAAAACGAAATTTCGCCGTTTTTTTTCTTAACTACCATAGAAGGAAGAAAGTTGGCTCTCATTGCCGGGAGTTTAATAGCGGGAGTAATTCGAGCATGGAATTGAAGTTGATCATCGCTCAAATCCATGGATAAGCCGGAGACTGTAAAATCAGTCGTTTCAATTATGGGAGCACGATAGCTGTCGAGGTGGAAAATATTGAAACAACTGTCAGGAGCAAAATTAAACTCATAGTAATCTGGATTTCCTTCGAACTTCAGAAAGAATTCGAAGCATGTATCAAGCCAGAGATAAAGCCTGCGCCCTTTTGAATCATAGACAGGAAGGCTCAAAGTGGAGGTATCACCTGTAATCTCCCATGAACATTCGAGTCCGGTTTTTCCCTGATTTATTGAAAAAGTGACGGATAATTTGATTTCATTTGAGAATGGTTTTAGTGTAAGTTTCATATCGTGTAAAAAATAGTTGACAAGGGTGTGAAAATTGGTAAATTTGTGTTTTACGATTGTGTAAAATAGTTATAGTTGATCAAAATTGATTCATTCAGAATGGACAAAGAATGAGTGACCACGAACTTTTAGTGAATGTAGCCAAAAAGGATGTAGCAGCCTTTAAGGATTTGTACCGTCGTTACAATAAACTTGTGTATGCTCTTGTAACGAAGATAATTGAAGAAGAAGCTCTTGCCGATACCACCTACGAAGAGGTATTTCTCATTATCTGGAACAAGGCACATCTCTATAATGTAAATTCGCAGAACGCATATTGCTGGATTATTACCCTCGCAAGAAATAAAGCCATTGACACGAAAAGACGGAAATGGAACACCACACCGATGGATCCCTACAGTGATGATTACGAGAACTATATTATCGTGCCACATCTCTCTTCACAGATAGATCCGCTTGATTTGGAAATGGGAATGAATATCAGTGAAAATATTGAGAAAGCTTTGATGACGCTGACGGAGGCTCAGCAGCATGTCATTTATCTTGGAATGTACTATGGATTTACACAATCGGAGATCAGTAAAAATTTGAATATTCCGATACAGACCGTGAATTCCAAAATCCGGATCGCACTCGGTTCATTAAGAGACAATTTATTGCATGGTGAAGGATGACAACTGAAGAGAAAAAGAAATTTGAAAACCTGATTCAGGCGTTCGCCCTGGGAGCACTTGACAAGGATGATTTCATTGAGTTTGTCCACTACATGGAATCGAATGAAGATTTTGCAAGACAGGAACTTGGAGAGTATCAGAACCTGACAGCTCTGCTGGTTTCGTTTATAAACCCCAAAGAGCCACCACAGCAGTCATTGGAGAGAATCCTTACCCGAATAGATGAACTGGGGAATTCAAGCCCGTCACGGTCACCGGAGAGAAAAACCATCAGTTTTACAAAACTGACCAGTTTTGTTGAAGAATCTGATAATCACGGAGCGAAAGATGCAAACAAAAAGGTTGAGGAGCTTATTGAATCACCGGAGATTGATCCCTACAGCATCGTTCGAAATGACCAGGCAAGGCCCTCTTTCAACCGGCAACCGGGATTCCAAAGACCGGGATTGAGCACCCAAATGAACGCCAGAGGGGGAGAACCGCAGGAGAGGCCCGGAGCCGGTGACCGGCCTGCTCCAGAAAGAGATGAACCGGGTGAAGAATCTGTGGATACAGGTGCCGCGGCAGAAAGCGGTTTCTTCCCGCATATTTCGCGTGAACAGATACTACCGGATGCTCCCGTCGAACCCCTGTACTCACCGGATCAACAGGAACCTGAGCCGCCGTACTATGATATTAAAATCGATGAACCTGATGCAGAAGATGCTCCCGTTCATCCCATAAGTCCGCGGAGAGCCAGACGAAAACAACTGATTGAGAAAGAACTTGGCGAGGAGTTTCAGGAAGAGCCGGTTGAAATGGCGGAGGATCAGATACCTGAACCGCTTACCCGGGAACCGGGAGTGAAGAACCGGAAGTCTTTCAGAGGCAATATTATCGATGTCAGCGGGAGTGTCACTGCCACGGCTTTTTGGGGCGTTACAGCAACTTTAGTAATCTGTTTTGCTATTGTGGTGTATTTCATGTTTTCAATGATTCAGGCGTCTGAAGAAAAACTTGACAACAGGATTAAGGAACTTGGAACCGCCCAGGCAAAGACAGAACTTCTGAAAAGCACGGTAGTGATGAACCAGAATCTTCTTCTTTTTTTCAGTTCCGTTAAAACCGCCGGTCTGGTGAATCTTTATGGTTCAGACGACTTTCCCGAGACATTTGGGAAATTCTTCTATGGTGTAAAAGAAAGAAAAGGATTCCTTCAATTTTCGAATATAATGTCGTTCAATTCAGGTAAAGGATTTCAACTCTGGATTCAGACAGGTGAAAAATATGTCAAGGCAGGCGGAATCAACATCCCCGATCAGAATGTCGAATTTTTTGAGTTGAATAATCTCCCAGACCTTGGACAGACAGGCACCTTCAAAGTGATTCTTACGGAAGAAAATGTGACGGGCAGCGAAACACCGTCGAACACTGTCATTATGAGTGGATTATTGATAATGAAAGCTCAGGCTAACTGAGATGATCTTCGTCGTCTTTTCTTGTGAAATTACCCTGAAGTAGAATAAAAAACACTGATATAGCTGCCAGGAAGATTATCAGCCAGTATTTCGATGCCATTTCCAGAATGGCTTCCAGCATCGAAGTTACAGTCATCGAATTTTCCTTGCTTAGGAAGAAGAAGGGGAAGCCAATAAAAACCGCTGAAACAAGAAGAAACTGCGGAGTTTTAGGATTATCCAGGAAGAGTACTATGAGGTTCACCCCAATCATAAACATTGCAGTCGGGAGCAGCAGATCCGCCCACGGAATGGAATAAAAATTCTGATTGAGGTAAATTAGAATCCCGATTAAAAACATTGTTGTCCCGATCAGAAGTGCAGGGATATCATGCTTCCCGAACACCACAACCACGGTTGCCAGCCCTATAAGGATAAATAAAAACGAGAAGATGAATGGAAATGTTATATCGAGTACATTGAATGCCTTGAGGCCCCACATAACCGAGCCGATTAACAAAACAAAAGCGATGAATTGTTTAATGTTGTTCATGGTTACAAAATTCTCATTCCCATGCTTGATGCTATTAAATCGACTGCAAAAACTGCAGAGGCATTCTGATTATCCAGGATTGGATTAACTTCCGTGATTTCGAGAGACGACATACAGCCACACTCTGCGATTGTTTCCATCAGAAGATGAGCCTCTCTGTAGCTCAAACCTCCCGGAACGGGTGTTCCAACCCCGGGTACGACAGTCGGTTCAACACTGTCGACATCGAAACTGACATGGATGTGATCCACCTTGTTCTTAAACTGTTTTAATACTCTTGATGTTATGCGGTGAATCCCGAGTTTATCGATATCTGACATTGTGTAAACCGTGATCCCGGTTTTTTTGATATTGAGTCTTTCCTCGGTGTCGATGCTCCGTGCTCCGATAATCACTGCGTTTTCCGGGAGCACCTTGGGAGCAGGGGAGTAAAGTTCTGTCAGCCTCGGTGATCCCAAGCCAATCGAAGCTGCAAGTGACATCCCGTGAATATTTCCTGAAGGTGTGGTCTCATCTGTATTCATGTCTGCATGAGCATCAATCCAGATCACTCCCAGTCGCAGGTTTCTTTTTCTGCAGTATGCAGAGATTCCTCCCAGAGTACCCAGAGCCATCGAATGATCTCCACCTATACACAGCGGGAAGTCTTCGTTGTCGAGGGTTTCTTCCACAAGTTCTGCAAGTTTTAGTGAAGTCCTTTCAATCTCATCGATATACTTGAGTTTGTCATTTTTGACCTTTTGAGTCTCCATGATCTCAATAACTATATCGCCGTGATCTTCCACATCATAGCCGAGTTCTGTCAGCTTTTCGTTAAGGTTGGCGATCCGTAATGCAGAAGGACCCATATCCACACCGCGTCGTCCGGCGCCGAGGTCCATAGGGAATCCGATAATCTTGACTTTTTTCTTCATTGGAAATACTTTTTGATTGAAAGTTACAAAAATATAAAAGATAATTTTACTGAATAATTAAAATTTTATGAACGGTTTTGTATATTAAAATACAAATTTCGATTTACATTGTAAGGATTGTTTTATGGACGAACCACTGATTAGTGTGGGAATACTGACCGATTCGGTTATAAATTTTACTTGTTACGGCGATTATTACATAAATAATCAGGAAGACTTTTTCAGCGGGGTATTTCAGGCTGTCGTGAGGAACGGTAAACTTGTTCTTGAAGGAGCGGGTAAAAAACTGATTGAAGATGAATCGTTCATTCTGACCCCCAATTCTCCGGAGACCGAACACTTCATGATCAAGGATGTGGTAATAGGCGTTCAGTTCCACTGGGAGAGGAAAGAAAAGGAAAATTTCAAAGGTGCCCTGAAACTTCTCAGAAAAGGGGATAAAGTATGTGCGATCAATATCATCAATATTGAAGAATACCTTAAAAGTGTAATATCCTCCGAGATGAGTGCCAAAAGCAGTGTCTCCCTCTTAAAGGCTCATTCTGTCATATCGAGGAGCTGGCTTCTTTCGCAGATTGAACAATCGAATGTCAAAAAAAATCTGAGCAGCAAAGAAAAAGGAATAATCATCAGTGACGAGGAAATCGTCCGGTGGTACGACAGGGAGGATCATGAAGATTTTGATGTATGTGCCGATGACCATTGCCAGCGGTATCAGGGAATAACTAAGATTTTTACCGAGGCTGCGAGCAAGGCAGTGGATGAAACAAAGGGACTCGTTCTTAAGTCAGGTTCTGAAATCTGCGATGCAAGATTTTCAAAATCGTGCGGTGGTGTTTCAGAAGCTTTTGGTTATGTATGGGAGAACAAGGAAGTACCATATCTTAGCAAAGTTATCGACTACAAGTATGAACCGGATGAGTTCAGTACTGAACTGAAGGATGAGACGAACGCCAGTAAATGGATACTCGGTGAGCCGGAGGCGTTCTGCAATACCAAAGACAAATCTGTACTTTCACAGGTGCTTTTACATTACGATCAGGAAACAGTGGATTTTTACAGATGGAAGGTCGAAATCTCTCAGCAAAATCTGAAGGATTTACTGAAGAAAAAATTGAATGTCGATCTGGGAGATATCCTGCAGTTGACACCCCTTGCAAGAGGTGAGTCGGGAAGGATATACAAGCTCAGGATAGAGGGAACGAAGAAAACCATAACAATCGGGAAGGAACTTGAAATCCGCAGGGCTCTTTCTGAATCCCACCTCTATTCGTCTGCGTTTGTCGTACAGCCGCTAAAAGTTGAAAATGGCATCCCTTCCGGATTTCTCATTCGTGGCGCCGGTTGGGGTCATGGAGTGGGTCTCTGTCAAATTGGAGCCGCAGTAATGGCGGAAAAGGGATACTCGTTTGATGAGATCCTCCTCCATTACTACAGAGGAGTCGACCTCGTCAAAATTTATTAGAATTCCATCGTTCCCGGGGTGGGACATCTCACCCCAGGAAAATATAACCTGCAAAAGTCAAAAGTGAACCTGCCAAAAGCACCTCGCCCGGTTTTATCCTGAAAAAAACAAGAATGCTTACAGAAATCCAGAGCAACGGGTAAAATATACTTTCCATGGTGAACATGGAAGCTGGTCCGGGGACAACTCCCGGTGCGGGAGCGAGGTACATGAAGTTTTTGACGGGTATGATAAAAAATCCCAAGCAGATGAAGAAGATGGTTGTAAAAATTGTGTAGAGTTTGAATTTTGGAGCGGGATTAAAATATTCGAGTCCGCTTCTTGATGCAAAAAGCAGTCCAAGAAAGAGAAACAGGGGATAAATAACCTTAATGATGATGCTCACCTTGCCCGTGAATCCGGTTTGAAGGGTGGTTTTATATGGAATCTGGGTTTCTTTGTCACCATATCTTAAAAAGACCGAGTATGAGACAACCGAACCTGGAGCCTGCGACGGTATGGTTCCTGAAAGTTCTCCTTCACCGGCGGTTAATTCTTTTTTTACCGGTTTGGCTCCCTGTATTTGATAAATATAGTAGCCTGTAACTTTCGGGTTATCATTCCTGATGAGGAACTGGTAATCCTGACCGCTTTCAATTTCTTTTGGAAAGAGGTAGGTTATTTTTTTCCCCTCGATTCCAATGGTGCCTGAAAGTGGTTGTGTCCCTTTAAGAAGAGGTTGCGCAAGACTGAAAACAATTACCACTACAACAGCCACAGTCCATAAAATACCGTTTTTGCTCATTATCTCGGTTCGATTCGTCAAAAAAGTGAAAAAAATCAGAAAATTTAAATTTGAGAAATAAAAAATTAAAAAACAATCGTGAAAAAGCTTAAAATCCCTTTTTTTTCATCTCAAAGGTTCTTAATTTGTCTATCCAAAGAATAATTTATCAACAAATAAAGAAAAACATCATAACGATTGGCTAATAGAAGAAACAACGGCAAAGCGGAAATAGTTGGCTCTGTGATTTATTACCGGAAGTTTAGAAGCCGTTATCCGATATTAGAACGGGATCTTCTCGTCTGGCTTCCACCTTCATACAAAAAAGACAGACACAGATATTACCCGGTTTTATACATGCACGACGGGCAAAATATTATAGATCCTGCCACATCATTTGCCGGACAGGACTGGCAGGTGGATGAGACAGCAACGAGATTAATAAAGCAGAATGCAATTGAGGAAGTAATTATAGTCGGAATTTATAATACTCACGAAAGACTGGAAGAATACAGTGAAAGTGAGAAAGGCAACTACTACCTCAAATTCATCGTGGAAGAGCTGAAACATTTTATCGACAGTAACTTCAGAACGATACCCGACAGGGAAGCCACAGCCATAATGGGGTCATCGATGGGTGGGTTGTGTTCTCTGAGGATGGTTTGGAAATATCCCCATGTTTTTGGAAAAGCGGGATGTCTGTCCTCTTCATTTTACTTTGGAGATGATGCGATTTTCAAGATTCTGGAATCGACACAGGAGAGAAGAAATGTCAAGATATATTTTGACAGCGGAGAGGACGGCAAAAAAGATGCGCAGAGGATGTTTTGCCTTCTGGCACAGAAGGGGTATGTAATCGGCGATAATTTTGACTACTATTTTGACAGGGGTGCAGGTCACAACGAACTTGCCTGGGCGAACCGGCTTGAACGCCCCTTGAAATATTTCTTCGGCAAGTAAAATTATAACCGCATATTAAGATCGAATGAATAACCAATATGAAATTTAAATTGAAACAGAGATGAACGACAAAAGAGAAACAAAACGGATCATTAAGATGAACTCTTCTTTGAAGAAGATTTACCACCCTATGAAGGAATTCAGTGAAAGGGCAGTGGTGAAAACCCTTGACGAATACAAAAAGCTTTACAAAGAGTCGGTTCTGAATCCCGAAGCCTTTTGGGGAAGTGTAGCCGACGAGCTGCACTGGTTCAAATACTGGAGTCATGTCAGGGAAGGTTCGATGTATGAATCGAAATGGTTTGTGGGAGCAAAAACCAATCTTAGTTACAATTGTATTGATCGTCATCTAAACGGACATTCCCGGAATAAAGCTGCCATAATATGGGAAGGAGAACCGGGAGAAACAAGAACCCTGACATATCTTCAGCTCCACAGGGAGGTTTCAAAATTTGCAAATGTGCTCAAGCAGAAAGGGGTTCAAAAGGGTGACAGGGTTATTATCTACATGGGGATGGTGCCTGAGATGGCAATTGCTCTACTTGCGTGTGCGAGGATTGGTGCAATCCATTCCGTAGTGTTTGCCGGATTCTCCGCTGAGGCTTTGAAAGACAGAATCAGGGAATTGAAAGCTAAAATTGTAATTGCAAGTGATCTGGCTGTAAGGCGGGGAAGCAACATTTACCTGAAACCTGCAGTCGATAATGCTCTCGAGAGTTGTCCTGAAGTAAAAACGGTAATTCTTTTCAAAAGACTTCATGAATCATCTGTCAAGATGGTGCCCGGGAGGGATTTTTGGTGGCATGAGCTGATGGAATCTGTGTCTGACGAGTGCAATGCCCTCCAGCTCGACTCCGAGCATCCTCTCTTCATTCTTTTTACAAGCGGCACTACCGGAAAAGCAAAGGGAATCCTTCATACCACAGCCGGGTATATGATTTCCGCATACTACACATTCAAACTTATCTTTGATATTCAGGAGACCGACATTTACTGGTGCACAACCGATGCCGGTTTTTCCACAGGCCATACCTACGGGCTTTACGCCCCGCTTCTGAATGGTGCAACCATCCTGATGTATGAAGGCGCAGTGGCAACACCGGAACCCGACCGGTTCTGGAAATTGATCGAAAAACACAAAGTGACAATCTTCTTCACAGCACCCACCTATGTCAAAACTTTGATGAGAATGGGCGACGGCTGGGTAAATAAATACAAACTTGACAGTCTGCGAATCCTTGCTTTGGGTGGTGAACCCGTGAACCCAAAAGTTTGGTTCTGGTTTTACAAAACAGTAGGCAAGGAACGGTGTCCGATAATTGACGGATGGTGGCAAACAGAAACAGGATCATTCATGATTGCTCCGATTCCCGGAGTTACTCCGCTAAAACCCGGTTCGGCTACACTTCCCCTTCCCGGAATTCTTGCTGATGTAGTGGATAAAAACGGGAAACCTGTAAAGCCGGGTGAAAATGGTTTTCTCGTGCTTAAGGACAGTTGGCCCTCTATTTCGAGAACTGTTTTCGGAAACAAAAAACGCTTCAAGGATGATTACTGGGCAGGATTCGGTGGTGATTTTTTCACCGGGGACGGAGCCCGAAAGGACAAGGACGGTTACTTTTGGATGCTCGGCAGAGTTGATGATGTAGTGACTGTTTCGGGACACAGACTAAGCACTCTCGAAATTGAGAATGCCTTGCACACTCATAAAGATGTTGCCGAGGTTGCGGTTGTTGGACGACCCGACGACCTGAAAGGAAATTCGATTGTTGCTTTTGTTACATTGAAAGAAAATGTTTCCCCTTCACTTCTGCTAAAAGAAGAGATGCGGAATCATGTTATGGTGGAGATAGGGCATATAGCAAGACCCGATGAAATAAGGTTTACTGAGGCACTTCCCAAAACCAGAAACGGTAAAATTGTCAGACGGCTTCTTCGGGAGATTGCAGCCGGCGGAGTGGTGCTCGGTGACCTCTCTTCAATAGAAGATATCTCCGCCGTCGAATCGTTGCGTGAACTTGAGGAAGAATTTTAGTCAGCAAACTGATTGATACTCTCGCCATGCTGCGAGATATCCAGTCCTTCTTCCTCCATCTCCTTGTTTACACGGAGGGGCGTTATAAGATTGGTGAGATAGTAAAGCAGGGCAGAACCGACAAAAGCAAATACGGACACAATCACCAGTGCGATAAGATGATTCAGAAATGTAGTGGTGGTTCCGTAAATCAGTCCTGACTGTTGCGCGAATATTCCTGTGGCAATCATTCCGGTAATCCCTCCGATCCCGTGACAGGGAAAAACATCGAGGGTATCGTCCAAAGTTGTTTTGGACTTCAAAGACACAGCGATGTTGCTGATCACACTTGCAATTGTTCCGATGAAAAGACTCTCACCAACGGTCACAAATCCCGCAGCGGGGGTTATTGCCACCAGTCCCACCACAGCTCCTATGCACGCACCGAGGGCAGAGGGTTTTCTTCCCATCATGGCATCAAAAAATATCCATGCGAGTGCTGCAGCCGCCGATGCGGTATTAGTGGTTGAGAAAGCGAGGACAGCCTGTCCCGAAGCTGCCAGTGAGGAACCCGCATTGAATCCAAACCAGCCAAACCAGATTAAACCGGTTCCGAGAAGGACATAGGGGATATTTGCCGGTTCATGTTTTTGGTTTTCAATGTGAATTTTTCTTCTTCCAAGAATCAAAGCTCCCGCAAGTGCAGCATATCCAGCCGACATATGCACTACTGTACCGCCCGCAAAATCGAGTACCCCCATCTGTCTTAATATTCCGTCAGGGTGCCAGGTCATGTGTGCCAAAGGAGCATAAATGAAAAGTGAAAAAAGTACCATAAAGAGGAGGTATGCTTTGAAACTTACCCTTTCGGCGAACGATCCGGTAATTAGTGCCGGTGTAATAATTGCAAACTTCAACTGAAACATCGCAAAAAGAAGAAACGGAATTGTGGGAGCGAATGCCGGATTTGGTGTTACACCCACATTTTTGAAGAAAAGAAAAGTAAAGGGATTGCCAATTATCCCGTGTACACTCTCTCCGAAAGCAAGACTGAAACCGACAACAACCCATAAAATTGAGATTATTCCCATTGCAATAAAACTCTGGAACATTGTGGAGATTACATTCTTGCTTTGCACCATACCGCCGTAGAAGAACGACAGACCCGGTGTCATCAAAAGTACCAGACCTGTTGCTGTGAGAAGCCAGGCAGTATCACCGGCACTTATTGCAGAGGTATCACCGGGTATGGAACTGCCTTTCAGAAAAAGACTTAAGACAGAGAGTACAATAAGAATTGCAAAAGCGAGTAAACCGAATTTTTTCATGCTAATTCCGTTGAATGACTAAATAAATAAGGTTAAAACGATTAAAACATAAATTAATAAGGCAATATAATAAAATATACTTATATATTAAGTATCAAAATTGTTCAATCAGAAAAATAATGCCGGAGGAAAGGGAATCGGGAACGGACGGGGAGGACTAAAGGAATTTTTTCAGGATTCTGAGGAAGTCAGCTTTGACGACAGGTTTAGGAATATAGCCATTGAAACCGGCTTCAAGCAGGGTGTTTCCGGGGGCTGAGACAGCATGCGAACTGAAAGCTATGAACGGAACATTTTTATATTCCTTTTGCTCTCTCAAATGTTTAATGACCTTTAAACCTGAGGATGTATTCACGGAGTCAATCTCCAGGAGTACAATATCAATTTTTTTAGTGGATGCGAATTCAACCGCCTGAGTGGTATCGTAAGCGATCAGAATCTCGGCAAAACTCTTTGTGAACACTCTGACAAGGGTCTGCGACATGATGTCCTGATTGATAAGTAAGATCCGCTTTTTTTCACCTGATATCCAGGGTGGAAGTGAAAAATGGACCTCGGAGGCATCCGGTTCAGGAGAAATACCTGCGTCGAGACTCACAGGAAATGAAATGGTAAAAGTGGTTCCTGCACCGGGTTGACTGTTCATCTCTACCTGTCCACCGAGCTTTTCTGTGAATTTTTTGACAATAGTCAAACCGAGTCCCACACCCTCGAAGGAGCGGGTGAGACCCTCCGATACCTGTCTGAATTCATCAAAGACTAGCTGCTGAAATTCGGGAGAAATTCCGATGCCGGTGTCACGGATCATCAGGTTCATTTTCCTGAGATTTATTCCTTTTTCGATTGTGATGATAAAATGAACACCACCTGTCTTTGTAAACTTTATTGCATTACTGAGCAGGTTGTCCACAATGGTAAGCAACATTCTTCTATCAGATTTTAGAAGTGGAACCGTCTCAGGGAAAGTGGTTTTAATGTAGAGTCCTTTGTTGCCGGCATCAGATTCGAGGTAGGAGATACTTTCAGAGATTACTTCGGTAATGTCCACCAGCTCCAGGTTGAGTGTAAGTTTATCAGCTTCAATTCTTGAGAGATCGAGGATAAGGCTGAGTGAGTCACTAAGGCGCTGCCCGGCGGAAAAGATGTTTTCAGCCAGTTTTTTATGGTACTGATCCTGAATTTCCTCCTTCAGAATTTCGGCAAAACCCAGAACACCGATGAGGGGAGTTCGAAGTTCATGCGACATATTGGCGAGGAAGTTGGATTTGAGCCTGTTCATCTCCTCGGCTTTGGTTTTTGCTGCCAGCAGTTGTCTCGTGGTGGTTTCTCTTTGAATTGCACCACCGATGGCTACTGCGGCAGTTTTAAGCATCGACTCTTCTGCAGCCGAGTAAACTCTTTCTTCCGTACAGTTATCGAAACCGATGAAACCCCACCACTGGTCATTGAAACAAATCGGTACAGCCAGAATTGAGAGAATTCCACGGGGAGCCAGATATGCCCTTTCCGTTGCGGGGAAGTCTTTAATCAGTCCGTTGATGCTTTCTTTTACGGACATCTTTTCCTTCCAGCGGGGGAAGGAATTATTGTAGGGCAGTTTCTGTAACAAGGGGTTGTCAATCTGAATGCTGATACCGCCCCGCGCCCATTCATAGCTCTGACTCATGAAAACTTCCCCCGTTTCGGGGTCGGTTTCATTTTCAAAAATATATATTCTGTCGGCACCCGCTGATTTCTCCAGAATCTCGAAAGCTTTTTGAATTCCCGTCTCAAAATCAGGTTCGGTAAGAAGCGTTTCGGAAATCTTGGCAACATCCTTTATTTTATCTTCACTTTTTTCAAGTTTCTCAGAGAATTCCTTCAATTCTGAAATATCTATTCCAATCGCCCAGGAGGACCATCCTACAACGGGGTATTTCTTCGAAATATTTGACCAGCTTATGGCTTTTTGACAACCGTTCTTACAGTGTATTTTCCAGACCTGGTTCTGGTAGTTTCCCGAATTTTCCTGCCAGAAGGTTTGCAGCAGTTTCAAGTATTCGAGATCAGGGAAGAGGATTTTGCTAGGATCGGGATTACCGATCATTTCGGAGGAGTTGTAGCCTGTCACCCTTTCGCATTCATAATTCCATTCGACAAAGATTCCTTCACTGTCGGTAGCTATTACCATCAGCGGAAGGGCTGTAATCAGCGACCGGATTTCGGAATCACTGCTTCCACCGGTCATTATTTCGGTAATGGAACTCAACATTTAATTTAAATGATATATATAAAAGGTGAATGGACAAAATGTGTGGTGATACAATAATTCATTAGTATCTTTGCACTAAAATAATCATAAAATTCAATTAATTAAAGAAAAAATTGATGAGCGATAATTTAGTATTTTCTGAAGAAAACTTTTTGATACAACTCACAAATTCGCAATATGAAGGCGGATTTTACAGGCTTCAATTCTATACGATGAATGGAAGACCTGCCACGATGGAAACAGGTGAGGTTGAGACCTACTATTATTACCCTAGTGGGGGAACCATTCGCGATAAATCATTTAATATCATTGAATACATTCCGAAATTTGACATCTACAGAGGCTTCAGACCACCTCATTTACAGGACAAATGATGCCCGGTACTTTATTCGTTACCGCAACCCCCATTGGTAATTTCGAAGATATTACCCTCCGTGCGATAAAAGTGCTTCAATCGGTTGATTTTATTATCTGTGAAGATCTGAAAGATGCCCGTCGACTTTTAAGCAAGTTGGAGATCAGGAAGGAACTCGTGACTCTTAATGAACACGACGAGGCGGAGAATACTCCTCTGATCGTGGAAAGACTGATAAATGGCGAAAGTGCGGCTTTGATCTCCGATTGTGGAACGCCTATGTTTGCCGACCCGGGGCACCATCTGCTCGATAATCTTCTCGCATTTGGTGTTGAGGCAGTTCCTGTACCCGGTGCCTCATCTCTTACCACAGCTCTCAGTGTGTCAGCACTTCACGCAGAAAAGTTTTATTATTACGGCTGGTTGCCTGTAAAAAAAGATCTCAGGGTGAAAGAATTAAAAAGATTGACGAGGTTAAACGAGTTGATTGTCTTTCTCGAGACACCTTACAGATTAAAGAATATTGCGAGAGAGATTGTGGACAATTTTGGAAGAGGTGCAGAAACCGTACTGGCATTCGATCTGACACAACCTTCAGAAAGGATTATCAGAGGGAGTGCGGGGAAACTGCTCGAGGAAGTGACGAAAAAAAACCTCAAAGGGGAGTTCGTTTTGATGGTGGATAACCGTAAAAAATGAGTATTTCGGCAGATTTAACCGGTTGTCTATCAGGCAGTTTTTGAAGATTTAATCAATATTTAATAATAATTGCGTAAATTTTATGTTTATTTTTTACACTTTAACAAATTGGCATAATTCTATCCAAAGGAACAAATGTTAATAAAACAACGCACAATAGCAAAAGAAGTTTCGATGAGCGGTATCGGGATACATACCGGACATGAATGCAAAATGACATTTAAACCTGCTCCGGAGAATTACGGGGTAAGATTTATAAGAACCGATTTGGGAGGAAATCCTGAAATACCTGCTGTGGTGGATTATGTTGTGGATATCTCCCGGGGAACTACCATCGGAATCGGAGAGGCAAAAGTCCACACCGTTGAGCATGTGATGGCTGCCGTTTACGGTCTGCAAATTGATAATCTCAAGATAGAGCTCGACGGTATCGAACCTCCAATCGGGGACGGAAGTTCTCTTCCCTATGTCGAAAAACTTGTGGCAGCTGGATTTGTAGAGCAGGAAGCCCCAAAAGATTACCTTATAATCGATCAGACGGTTACCTACCACGAAGAAGACAGAGGAGTGGATATTGTGGCACTCCCTCTCGATAATTATCGCATCACGGTGATGGTCGACTATCAGAATCCTGCACTCGGGAGTCAGCACTCCGGACTTTTTGACCTGGAGAAGGAATTCGTGAGTGAGTTCGCCCCTTCCCGTACTTTCTGCTTTTTGAGTGAAGTTGAAATGCTTGCTAATCAGGGTTTGATTAAGGGAGGCGACCTCGAGAATGCTGTTGTGATTGTGGACAAGGATCTGGAAGTGGATGAACTCGATAAACTTGGTGAGAAGCTGGGAATCGAGGAAAAGTTCGTTTTGGGTGAAACCGGAATACTTAACAATAAGTCATTCAGATTCAAAAATGAACCGGTAAGGCATAAACTGCTCGACCTTATTGGTGATCTCGCGCTTATAGGCGTTCCGATAAAGGCTCAGATTCTTGCTGCGAGACCCGGTCACAAAGCGAATGTGGAATTCGCTAAAATGATCCGGAAAATGTATCAGCAGAAAAAACTTGTGAAGAAATATCAACATGCCAGTAAACAGGGCATTGTTTTTGATATAAACGCTATCACAAAGATACTTCCGCACAGATATCCCTTCCTTCTTGTGGACAGAATTATCAGCATGGAAATGGAGAAGAAGATCACAGGATTGAAATGCGTTTCCATAAACGAACCTTTTTTTAACGGCCACTTCCCGGGGAATCCAATAATGCCGGGAGTGTTGTTGATTGAGGCGATGGCACAAACCGGCGGGTTGTTGCTGCTGAATTCGATCGGAAATCCTGAAGAAAAGAACGCCTATTTTATGCAAATAAACAATGCCAAATTCAGGAGAACAGTAATCCCCGGAGATGTTCTTCGGATTGAAGTAGAGATGAAAGAAATGAGAAGAAAATTTGTAATAATGCGCGGTGAGATTTTTGTCGAAGGTGCCCTTGTAGCCGAAGCTGATTTTACGGCAGCAATAGTTGACAGGGTGAGCCATGCCTGAGATACATAAAACCGCAGTCGTCGATCCGAAAGCCAGAATAGGCGAGGGTGTCGTAATCGGTCCTTTCGCATTTATTGAAGCAGATGTCGAGATTGGTGAAAATTCAAAAATCGGTCCCCATGCATGTCTCTACAATGGAGCGAGAATCGGTTCGAATGTCACCATTTATCAGGGTGCATCAATTTCACATGCCCCACAGGATTTGAAGTATGCCGGCGAAGAGTCGCATACCGTAGTAGGAAGTGGTACCACAATACATGAATTTGTTACGCTTCACCGGGGTACAGTAGAGACACGCCTGACCTCAATCGGTGAAAACTGTTTGCTGATGGCTTACTCTCATGTTGCTCACGATTGCAGAATCGGCAATAATGTTATTCTTGCAAACACTGTTCAGGTCGGCGGTCACGCAACCATTGAGGATTATACAATTATTGGCGGTTGCACACCCGTTCATCAATTCTGCAAAATTGGTAAACATTGTATGATCGGAGGCGGATTCAGAGTTGTGCAGGATGTTCCGCCATATATTCTTGCCGGACATGAGCCCCTCAAATACGAAGGACTCAATCTGATCGGACTCAGAAGACGCGGCTTTACGAATGACGAAATAATGAGAATAAAAAAGATTTATGAACTGATTTATCAGTCGCATCTGAATCTTACTCAGGCGAAGGAACAGATAAACCAGAAGTTTGCGGACGACAAATTTGCTGCAGAAATTCTTGATTTTATCTCCCGCAGCACAAGGGGATTGATCAGATAATCAGCTTGTGAATCGCATGTCTGTAAAAGGATATTACATAGATACCGTTGCCTCGCCCGGAAGGTTCAATATGGACTTTGATGTTCAACTTGCCTCCGGGAGCAAGGAAGGTTCGATGTGTCTCCGGTTGTACGAATGGAATCCGTATTGCATTTCCCTCGGGGCAAATCAGTCTGAGGAGAGTCTAAATAAAGAAGCACTCCACCGTGACGGGTATGACTGGGTTCGAAGGCCCACGGGGGGGAGGGCTGTTTTTCATTCGGAAGAGTTGACTTATTCAGTTATATTGAACAAACTGAATATCTCTCCGAAGGACGCCTACAATGCGATAAACGAGGCACTTCTTTTCGGTCTAGCAGAGTATGATCAAAGACTCGGGGGAGCCGGGCTCTCAAGTGAAGAAGTAAATTTTAAGGAGCACTACCGCTCGTCTGAGAGTGCTGCCTGCTTCTCTGTCCCTTCCAAATCTGAAGTAAAAATGGATGGCAGGAAACTGATAGGAAGTGCACAACGAAAAACCGGTGATGTAATCCTTCAGCACGGATCGATAAATACAGGAAGTTTTCATAAAAAGATAGTTGATTATCTTAATATCGATCTGTTTGAAAAGGAGAATCTGAAGATGCTTTTGAACGAAAAAACTTCGGATATCAAAAGTATCACAGGTGAAGAAGTGGATATGGAAAAGTTGAAGTTCTCGATAATACAAGGTTTTCGAGACAGATTTTCCATCGATTTTGAAGAATTGGTAATTGAAAAGAAAGTTTAAGAGACTACATGAGCACATTTGGAAAATTTCAGCGGGTTTCCACAAAGACACTCAGTCTGATGAAAAAGGAAAATAAAAAGATAGCTGCTCTTACTGCATATGATTTTATAACAGCAAAGCTTCTCGATGAGGCGGGAATCGATCTGATTCTCGTCGGTGATTCTCTTGGGAATGTTTTTCAGGGGAATGAGACTACACTTCCAGTAACGATGGATGAGATGATATATCACACTAAAGCTGTTGCAAAAGGGATCACGCGGTCGATGCTTATTTGCGATATGCCTTTTATGTCATACCAGTTGAGCGTGGATGAGGCATTCAGGAATGCAGGTAGAATTCTTAAGGAAACTCCGGCTGGCGGTGTAAAAATTGAGGGCGGGAAAAGGGTAGCAGAAACAATCAGGAAAATTACCGAGAATGGCATCCCCGTAATGGGGCATCTCGGGCTTACACCTCAAAGCATTCACAAGTTCGGAAGCTATAAACAAAGAGGAACCGAGGAAGAGGAAGCTGCTGAAATTCTATCGGATGCCAAAATTTTGGAAGAAGCCGGAGCTTTTTCAATCGTTCTCGAAAAAATACCCAAAGTACTTGCCAAAAAAGTGACTGAAAGTGTTTCCATACCCACGATTGGAATTGGTGCCGGTCCTTACTGCGACGGGCAGATACTTGTAACACCCGACATGCTTGGGCTCAACAAGGAGTTCCACCCCAAATTCCTCCGATATTACGCAAATCTCGCGGATGTCCTCAATGGTGCGTTCAAGAACTACATCGAGGATGTAAGAGAGAGTCATTTCCCAACAGATGCGGAGAGTTATTAACAAGGTGCAGATTAAAAGAATTTTAACGGTTTTATTATTAGTGAGCCTGACGGTTCTTGCTTCCCCTCCTGATTTCTTTCAGATTGCCGGTGGTGCCAAAGTTACGGCTTTCGTGAGAGATGGTAATGACTTCTGGCTCGCGACATACGGAAATGGAATTTTCAGGTATGAAGCTTCATCGAATCAGTTGATTTCAATGGCAGACGGTGAAAAAGGAGTTAAAGACCGCCTTATCGACTGCATTGAGGCGAATGAGGATTTTGTCTGGGCAGGAACCAGCGATGGACTCCTCATCTATGACAAGAAAAAAGACTCATGGAAGAAGAGAAAATTTGCCGAAGGTGGCGAATACGGCAACTGGATTAGAGGTTTGAAATATGACAAATCAACAGGACTTTTGTGGATAGGGAGATTTATTAACCTCTCGATACTCAATGTCAAGAGACAAAAGTACGAAGACTTCAATCTCGCCAGAGGTAGTGAGACTGCCACAAACAATGTAAAACGCTTTTTCATCGAAAATGACAGGTATGTCTGGATTGTGACCGAAGGTGGACTCTATAAATTCGACAAAGCTGATGGTGAATTTGAGACAGGTAAATGTGAATTCATCTCGAATAAAGACGGAGCCTTCCGCTCAGAAGGAATGAGGGTTTCTGTCAATTCAATCCTCTTCGACAAGGAGTTTATCTGGTTTGGGAATCAGGATTTCCGGTCTCCCGAAATGCCCGATTTTAATGTTGGCGGTATTTACCGATTTAACCGGATGGCGAAATGGGACAAACTTGACAACCGTTCAGGCTTGCCCGGAAATGGTGTCTATTCGATGATTAAAGTCGGGAACACAATCTGGGCGGCGGTATATGAGTTCGATACTGATATCAAAAAAGAGTACGGTAGAGGAATCACGATAATCGACAGAAACAGTACCAAAATAATCTCGAGCAATCCCGGCGATCTTAATATCCCGGCAAACAGCTTTTTTGCGATGGAATTCGATAAACGGTACATCTGGCTGGCTTCCGAGAACGGACTGTGGAGGATAGATCTGAGTAACCCTCTCGGTACCTGGGGTGGTGTTGCAAAAAAGGGGAATAAAAAATAAAAATTTGATTTAGAGACCAGAGAATGATTAAGGTAGAAAACGAAAGATTAATTCAATTAAAAAACTCCTTTTCGGGGAGGAAAATCGCCATTATTGGCGATATGATGCTCGATGGATACATTATGGGCGGTGCGAAGAGAATTTCACCTGAAGCACCGGTGCCTGTTGTTGATGTGGAGAACGAATTTTACAGATTTGGTGGAGCTGCCAACTGTGCTAACAACATTCTTCATCTGAATGCAGAGCCTTTTCCTCTCGGAATAATCGGAGATGACCGCGCCGGAGGGATATTTAAGAGCCTTCTCTCGGGACTGAACATTAAGTCAGGCGGGCTGGTTGTGGACACACAAAGACCCACTACATTGAAGACAAGAGTGATAGCCGGGTCACAGCATGTTGTAAGAATCGACAGTGAGAGCAAGGACGATATAGGTGAGGAGACTGAGAACCGTCTCTTTAATCTGTTGGAAAACAATATTGATCAGATTGATGCAGTCATTCTTCAGGACTACAACAAAGGTGTCCTTACAGCTTCCCTGATCAGTAGAGTGATTGAACTCTGTAATAACAGGCGGAAACTGGTTACAGTTGATCCCAAATTTCATAACTTTTTTATGTACAAGGGGGTTACTGTTTTCAAACCAAACCGGAAAGAAGCAAGTGACATTCTGGGGTTCAGAATCAAAACGATAAATGATGCTCTGAAAGCAGGAGAGATTCTCCTGGAGAAACTTGAAGCTGAAAACATCCTCCTGACGCTGGGAGAAGATGGTATAGCTGTGTTTAACAAAAAGAACGAACCAAAAATGATGCCCACTAAAGCACGGAAAGTTGCGGATGTTTCGGGTGCAGGTGATACGGTAATCTCAACTCTTACCCTCGCATTAAGTGCCGGAGCGGATATTTATGAAGCATGTTTTATAGCAAATTATGCTGCAGGTATCGTCTGTGAAGAGGTCGGTATTGTGCCTGTCGAAATAGATAACCTGTTCGAAACCATCATTGAGGGGAGACGATGAAATATTTATACAACTGGGACGAACTCTCAGCACTTCGTAATGAATTTCGGAAGACGGGTAAGAAAGTTGTTTTCACGAACGGCTGTTTTGATCTGATTCACAAAGGACATATCGATTATTTAACAAAAGCGAAAGCTTTGGGCGATATTCTCGTTGTTGGTCTGAATTCAGATGAGTCGATGAGAAGAATAAAAGGGGACAAAAGACCCCTGCTTCCTCAGGATGAAAGAGCATTTGCAATGGCAAATCTGAAACCTGTCGATTTTGTAACAATATTTAATGAAGATACTCCGTTTGAGTTGATCAAAACTCTGGTGCCTGATATACTTGTAAAAGGGGGTGACTGGTCTCTCGACAACATTGTGGGCAAGGACATAGTTGAAGCAAACGGGGGAGTAACCACCAACATTCCTTTTGTCACATCCCGTTCAACAACGAGTATAATCGAATTGATACTGCAGAAATACGGCGGATAAAAGCATGAAGCGAATACCGGCATACATCCTTAAATATACAAGAGGTACACTCTACTTCCTGTTGATGCTGGTGACCGCAATTCTGGTTTTCTCGCAGACATCCTTGTTCCGTTCCATCGTTAAAGATAAAGTTACAACCATCCTCAACGAAACTTTCCGCGGGAAAATCACTATAGGCACAATAGAAGGAACAATTGTCACCTCACTGATGATAAATGATATCAGGATTGCAGATTCCGCCAATACGGAAATACTTTTCATAAAGCGATTGGAAGTGTATCCCAAACTGCTGGAATTTTTGAGCGACAGATTAAATGCCGATAAATTGGCGATAGACGGGCTTCACGCAAATCTTGTAGTTGATTCGAACGGTGTATTGAATCTTGTGAAGATACTCCCCAAACCTTCCGAAAAAAAAGAGATCGATACCGTTTCAAAGCCATTTCCTTTTGTTATTAAAGCCGGCACAATAGAGTTGACCAACTCCTCAATTTTATATCGAAAGTGGGACAAACTTTCTTCAACAGAGGAATACACTTCTCTCAATTACGATGATTTAAGACTACTGAACATCGATATAAAATTGGACGATTTAAGTGTGGATATTGCGAAAAACGGATACGATGTAAAGATCAAAAAATTCCATCTTGAGCCCAATTTATTGAATACACCTGAAATATCGTTGTCGGGGGAATTGAAACTTGCCGGCAGGAGCATAAATGTCGGTGATCTTAAAGTAGTCACCAGGAAAAGTGAGATAACTCTCAACTACAAGACGGATGAGCTGAATGTTTTTAATAATTTTACAACCGATTCTCTGAAAAAAGCAAATTTCGAGATGGATCTCGTTTGTGCCCCGTTTCATTTTGATGACATTTCGTCTTTGATCGCAGGTTTCGACTTCATGAAGGGTGCGATGGAGATAGATCTGGCTGCGTCCGGGGATCTGGTTAATACAAAGATTGCAAAGCTAAAACTTAAGACTTTGAAAACCGACCTGTCGTTAACCGGGACGCTTCTTAATTTGATGGATTTTGACAAATTAAGAATGACTGCGAGTATAAAAAATTCAGTGCTAACACCTGGTGATATACACACATTAATGCCTTCATTGCAGCTCCAAAAATATCTCGATTTTCCTTCAATTCAGATCGACAGTCTCGGGTTCATCGGATCACCTCTTACATTTTCGGGTGGCATGGGGCTCAGATCGCCTGCAGGAAATATCAGTGGCAGTTATAAATTCGACTTCTCGAAAGCGGCACCTTACTATGAAGTGGATGCGAGAACAGAAAAACTTGACATAAGCAAATATGTGAACCTGCCTTTTAATCTTACATCGAAAATAAGAGCCAGAGGTCATGGTTTCAATCCTGAAAATGCCGAGTTCGAACTTGATTTTGACGGTGATCAGTCAACGATCGGGAAATATTTCTTTGATCGTTTTACTGTAAAAACCAAAGGAAACAACGGCAAAATCGGCTTTCAACTCTCAGCCAGTTTACCGGGTGCACAGCAGGGTGAGATAAAAGGTGATTTGGACATGTCTGACCTTAAGAGTCCGTCTTACTCGATCAGTTCCACTTTCAGGAATATTGACCTGGAGTATTTTGCGGGCAATTCGATGGAAAATTCATCAATCAATTTTACTTTCGATGCAGAGGGAAAAGGTCTCAATCCCGACGACATGGTGCTGAATGCAAATCTTAATCTTCTTGATACAAAGATAAAAGGGGATTCCCTCGGTGAGATAGATGCCAATATCAAACTGACGGCAACACCCGATATGCAAAAGGATATTTTTATAACTTCGAACCTCTTCACCATGTCCACAGCAGGGAGGTTCAGTTATGCCACTCTCGGGACTAATCTGGGGACAGAATCGACAAATTTGTTTGCAGACCTCTCAAAAATTCTTTCCAACTACTACCCCGATTTCTTCGAGGATTCAGCGGCTGTCGCAAATGCTAAAGCCCCCATTCCCACAAACAGGGGATTTAGTGTAAAGTCCAATGACTCTCTCTCTTATTCACTTCAGGTTAAGGATTTAGGACCCTTAAAAAGGTTTCTGAAACTTCGAACCTTTGATATTCAAGGTTCTCTTTCCGGGCTGATTGTGCTGGATACTACGAAAGTTTTGTTTTCATTGAATAACGATCTTGATCTTCTTCGTTTGCGTGCTTCTGATTCATCCAGTACTTTGATATTGTGGGGTTCGAATTCAAAGATAAAACTTTCACACCCTTCAAATGAGATTCAGATCGGGAGTATCAAGGGTTCCATACAGAGCACGACAAAAAAGATTTTTATGATTGAGAGGGGTAGAGCCGATACCCTTTCGAATACCGAACTTGTAGTTTCTCTCGACAAATCGATACTCGATCTCGAACGCCTGGATGTGAATTACAATGAGATGGTCAAAGCCCGGATAGCCCTGGTGGTCGATTTCATGAAAGATTCTCTCGAATTGGATATGTATGAGACCAAAATAGACTATAAGGGATATAAACTCGAGAATATGGCAAATACAGTCATTTCTTTCAGTAATGATGCCCTTTTTGTCAAGAATTTTTCTTTGGGAATTGGTCAAAGGCAGATTGTAAGTCTTGACGCAAGACTTGATAAAGATTCGCTGATGGCAGATGCAAAAATCGAGAACATCTCTCTTCACGAGATTATGAGTGATATCTTAAAACAACCGATTGCACAACCTGTGGATGCAGATATCAAATTTGCTGTTCGTGCAAGAGGAGGTTTCGAGTCGCCTGTGATCCACTCCGATTTCCGGATAGATGCGATAAAGTACCAAAAGCAAACGCTCGGAAAGTTGAAATTCTCTGCTGTTTACGAAAATGAGGAAATTCGTCCCACAGGCTATTTTTATTCCGGTAAAACAGAGGGGGATGACTCGCTTCTTGCTGTGACAGGGGTGATACCATACAGGATATCCTTTGCGGATTCGAAATTTGATTTTGTTAAGGATAAACTTACAGATTTGCGAATAGATGCGAAAAACTTCTCACTTAGTGCTCTCAACGGTTTTATTCCGAATGTGAAAGAACTGACAGGTTTATTCCGTTCTCAGATCAGAATTTCAGGATACTACCCCAACCTTTCCAAGAATGGAACTGCAGAAATTGAGGGCGGCTTGTTCAGAGTGGCAATGACCAATCTGATTTACGGTCTCGAGGCAGGGGTTGTTTTGAATGATTCCACCCTCACCATTGAAAAACTTGCTGTCACCAATGAAGGCAATCTCGATTTCTACGGAAAAATAACAGGTACGGGTTCACTTCACCTTACAGGTTATGAACTAAAGTCGGGACAAATAAGGCTTGGTGGCAATCTTACGGTAATGGACAGTAAGAAGCCGACAAAGGAATTCCCGATTTTCGGTAAACTTGTGGTCTCAACCAATGAGGATATTGTACTTAACATTAACAGGAACAACTACTTTGTAAAAGCTTCGATAAATCTCGATAAAACAGACCTTACTATTCCTCCCACTCAGAGCGGGGTTTCAAACGCCGGTGACAATTACATTTACAAGTATATGAATTATGATTATACCGGCGGGGTGCTCGATTCCACTTTCCTTTCTTTTCTCGAGGATGACAGGCAATACAAAGATTCCGCTATCGCCGGGGTGAAGCAAACACCTTTTAATCTCGAGTATCAAATCAAAATAACAATGTCGAAGAACTCGAAGATGACGATGATCCTCTCACAGGAGGCAAATCAGAAACTCACCACCTACCTCGAGGGAGAACTGAACTATGAAAAACTCGGCGGGTTCGAAAATGTTCAGGGTGAGTTAAAAGTATCTGAAGAATCGACACTTGAATTTTTAAATCTTAAAACATTCGCAGCATTGGGTACTTTGAGATTCGAAAAGGAAATTTTTAATCCTTATCTCGATATCGTTGCGAACTACAATTCCTACTATGTTTTCTCTTCCAAGGGTAGCAGCAATGAGCAGCCGGTTCAGGTAAAACTGAAACTTAAGGGAAGTATGGACGAACTCTCTACAAAGTTTGCAAAGGAAACAGACAACATTGCTGTCTATGTAGGTGAGGATAATATAAAGAATGCAGTTCCATCACCCCAGTATGACAAAGCAGACGCAGTCTGGTTTATTCTTACAGGGAAGTTCAAATCAGATTTGACAGAAGCGGATAAATCAAGTGCCGAAGGGCAAATAAACACAATACAGGGAACCGCCACTTCACTTGCCGGTTCATTATTAGGAGGGCTGTTATCAAGTTATCTTGGTGATTATGTAAAATCACTCGAGGTCAGGGCTGCCGGAAATCAAACAAAGTTCAATCTTTCCGGGCAGATATCCACAATTAAATATTCATTTGGTGGTACCACCAATGTTTTCCAGGACCTTTCTGCAGCCACATTCAGGTTTGAGATTCCCGTGATAAAAAATTTCCTTATCAGGATTGAAAGACGGGAGTCGATAGGCGAAGGATCATCAAACAACACGATGATCAATGAAATGGGTCTAAAATACAAAATAGAGTTTTAATGAAAAACAAGATCAAAGCATACTTTCAAAGGAATGCAAACACGCCTGTAAAGGCAAAGCAACTGGCAAAACACCTCGATATATTCACCGAACAGGAATATGAGGCAATGAAAGCCTTTCTTCACCAGCTAAGTGAAGAAGGATTTCTTGTCCGCGACGGAAAAAGATTCAAATATATGCCCAGGACACAGGACAAGACTGTGAAGGGTGAATTCAATATCCAAAAGGACGGCTCGGGTTTCGTTTTCAAGGACCGGGTGCAGGGTGGTGGATATTACATCTCCTCCCGTTACTTCAATACGGCTTTTCATGGTGACACGGTTGAACTTTCAGTTGCTGCGAAGGAACTCAAAGGAAGAAACCGGGTACTCATGACGGGACAGATTGTTTCAGTTGTGGAAAGAAAATGGCATGAAATTTCGGGAATCATATCAAAAGAAGGTTCGTTTTACATACTGAAACCGGATATCCCCGAAATTCACAGGAACATCTACATCCCTGAAGCCGACCTTAACGGGGCTTTACCGGGTGACAGGGTATTTGTCGGAGAGATCAACTGGAGTAACCCGAAGATCAATCCGGAGGCAAAAGTTGTCGAGGTGGTGGGTAAAGGGGAAGGTGTGGATGTTGATGTCATCACAATCGCCCGTGAATATAACCTGCCTTTCAAATTTGCCAAAAAGACTTTTGAAGAGGCAAGGTCTTTCTCCGAAGAAGTGCCGGAAGAGGAAACTGCGAAAAGGGAAGACTTCAGGAACAAAAATGTTTTCACCATTGATCCGGAAGATGCAAAGGATTTTGACGATGCTCTCTCGATCGAAACCCTTGAAAACGGCAATTATGAAATCGGTATCCATATCGCAGATGTAAGCCATTATGTCAGACCCGGAACCTCTCTCGACAAGGAAGCCCTAGAAAGAGGAAACAGTGTCTATCTTGTTGGAGCTGTTATTCCGATGTTACCCGAGGAGCTTTCAAACGGTATTTGTTCCCTGGTCCCATATAGGGACAGGTTAACATATTCGGTAGTGGTTGAAATGACCTCGCGCGGGAAAGTTTTAAACTACAGAATTGCCAAAACTGTCATAAACAGTAAAAGAAGATTTTCTTATGAGGAAGCACAACAGGTAATCGAGACGGGTACAGGAGACCTCGCTTCCGAAATCACCATATTGAACAAAATAGCCAAAACTCTTCGGTCAAAGAGGATGAAAGCGGGGAGTATCGACTTTGCGACCGATGAAGTGAAATTTCTTATCGGTGCCGAGGGTGAAGTGCTCGGTGTAAAACGAAAAGAGATGAAGGACAGCAACAAAATGATCGAAGAGTTCATGTTGCTTGCCAACAAAATCGTTTCTGAACATGTAAACAAGAGCAAAAGCGAAACCGAGGTTGTACCGTTTGTTTACAGAATTCATGACAAGCCGGACAAAGAGAAGATGAGAGAATTCGCAAGATTTGTGAAATCACTCGGATTTTTGGTCAATTTTTCTGATTCTCCGACTCCTCAGCAGTTCAATGCTCTTATGGAGGCAGTGAAGCAAAAAGAAGAAGAAGTGCTCGTGAGCGAGCTTTCAATCAGAACCATGGCTAAAGCGATTTATTCCACCGACAATATCGGACACTACGGTCTGGGATTCGGGTATTATTCACATTTTACTTCGCCGATCAGAAGATATGCCGATTTGCTTGTTCACAGAATCCTTTTCCACCATGCTTCCACGAAAGGGAAGATTCTATACAATGAGACTGAATTAAGAGGCATCTGCGCTCACATTTCACTAACCGAAAGAACTGCTGTGGAAGCAGAAAGACTGTCGGTAAGAAAGAAATACATCGAGTACCTTACTCCACTTGTGGGAGAAGAATTTGACGGAATAATTTCAGGTGTGACAAGTTTTGGATTTTTTGTTAAACTTGCAGATTCTCTTGCAGAAGGTTTGGTGCATGTCCGCGACATCGAAGGAGACTACTTCACTTTTGAGGAGAAGAATTATTGTCTCCGCGGTGAGAGAAGCGGCAGGGTTTACAGACTTGGCGACAAACTGAGAACCAAACTTATCCGGGTGAATCCCGAGAGGTCAAATGTTGATTTTACAATTGCTTAATGATTTTTATTCGAGGCAGAAAAGATGAGAAAAGCGGCGTTATTTTTTGTTTTTGTTGTGGTAATCATTTCACAGTCTTTCGGGCAGTTTGGCAGGAATAAAGTTCAATACAAAGACTACGACTGGTACTACATTCAGACAAAACACTTCGATATATATTTTACCATGGAAGGGAAAAATATTGCGGAGTTTGCTGCTACAGCAATTGAGGATGCACTGGCTCAGATTCATTCCTCTTTGAATTATACGATTCAGAAGAGAATCAGCGTAATTCTTTACGACTCACAGAATGAATTTCAGGAAACGAATGTAATCGATTCCTATCTTGGAGAGGGAACAGGTGGTTTCACAGAACTCTTCAAGAACAGGATCGTTCTTCCTTTCTCCGGTAACTACAAAATGTTCAGACATGTAATCCACCATGAACTGGTTCACGGTGTAATGAATGACATGTTTTACGGAGGTGCACTTCAAAATATTATCTCCAGCAATTCAGCAGTAAATCTTCCTTTGTGGTTCTCGGAGGGGCTTGCGGAGTATCTTTCACTCGGCTGGGATACCAACACTGATCAGTTTATCAGGGATGCGGCTATCAATGAGTATCTTCCCGATATCAAAAATCTCGACGGCTACTTTGCTTACAGAGGTGGACAGGCGGTTTTCTATTACATCGCTAAAAAGTACGGCAGAGAAAAGGTTGCCGAACTTGTGATGAATGTAAAGGGAAAAGGTGGAGTAGATCAGGGAATGAAAGCTTCCATCGGTCTGACAGTTGACGAATTAAGCGAGAGATGGAAGAAAGATATAAAGAGGGTGTTCTGGCCCGATATCACCAACCGCAAAGACCCTGATGAGTTTGCAAAAAGGCTGACCGATCCAAAAAAGGACAACTCCTCTTATAATATCTCTCCTGCAATTTCTCCGCAGGGTGACAAGATCGTTTATATCTCGAACAAGGATTATTTCTTCGATGTCTATCTTATGGATGCAAACACAGGTAAGGAAATAAAAAGACTTGTAAAGGGTAACAGAACCGTCGATTTTGAAGAGTTGAATATTCTTACTCCCGGAATCTCGTGGTCACCTGATGGAAAAAAGATCGCAATTTCGGCAAAAAGCGGTGCTGAAGACGCCATTTTTATAGTTGATGCTGAAAGTGGTGATGCGGTCAGCGTGCCTGTAAGATTCCCCGGAATAGAAACAGTTGACTGGTCAAAGGATGGCAAGAGACTCGTTTTCGCAGCTCAAAATTACCACACATCGGATATCTATATCTATGATTTTGAGTCAGGAAAGATCGAAAATCTGTCGAATGACATTTTTTCCGATTCAGATCCAAGATGGTCTTACGATGGTAAAAAGGTCTATTTCTCCTCAGATCGCGACACTCTCACTGAAGCAAAGAGTAAACTTGAGGGATATGAAATGTACCGTCACGATTACAGTCAGATGGACATATACGAAATTGAAGTCGAAACCAGAGCAATCAGAAGGCTTACAGATTATCCGTTAAGTGATGAAAAATATCCACTTCCTTCACAATCGGGTGACGAAGTACTCTTCATCTCTGACTATAACGGAATAAACAACATCTATAAAATAAAGCCAAATGCTGACTGGAAACCGACAAATAAACCTACTCCCGTTACCAATTCCCTGAACGGTCTCGACCAGATCAGCACTTCCTATGACGGAAAAAAACTTGCCATGAATGCCATGTACAAAGCTTCGTACAATATTTTCACGGTAAATAATCCATTCGGTCTTTCCATCGATAAAGATTCAATTCCGTTTACAGATTACATGAATGAACTGGTAAATGGAGGAAGCAAGTTCAAGGGTGGAAATGGCACCAATCCGTTTGATACGACTTATAAAGTAAAGAAATTTGAACAGGAAAAACCCGATGCCCTCGACAAGGATTCCTCTGAAACAAAGGTTGAAGTGTTTACAGGTGTTTTTGGCGATACTGTGAAAGCTTATGGTGATTCTGTACTGATTGACTATTCCACAATTGCATTCGGCGATAACGCTCCAAAAGTAAAAGATACGACCAAACTGCCCAACCTCGAGTTTTTACTTCCTGACAGGCTGGAAGATGACGGCGATTTCAAAATAAGAAAATATAAAGTCAATTTTTCACCCGATCTGGTGTATGCAAATGCGGGTTACAGCACATATTACGGACTGCTGGGAACAACGGTGCTTTCCTTTAGCGATGTGCTCGGTGATCATAAACTGATTGGCTTCACTTCACTTCAGATTGATCTTAAGAACAGCGATTACGGTCTGGCTTACTATTACTTGAAGGGAAGGTGGGATATAGGTGTGTCTGCATTCCACACTGCAAGATTTATCTATCAGCAGAGAGGGAATTTCCTGAATTTCTTTAGATTCAGGAATTATGGAGCGGTTATTTCTGCGAGCTATCCCCTGAACAGATTCTACAGACTTGATCTTAGCCTCGGAGTTACAAACGCAACACAGACAAATCTTGACAACACTCTTGAGCCACAGAGGGAAAATACCTTTCTTGTCCCATCCATTGCTTTTGTACACGACAACACTATTTTTGGTTACACCGCTCCAATTGACGGAACAAGATACCGCTTCGAATTTATGGCAAACCCGATAATCCAGGCTGATAAATATGGTTTTTACTCCGTTCTGGGAGATTATCGTGAATATCTTAGATTCTGGGGTGACTATTCATTGGCTGTCAGAGGTTCCTTTGGCTATTCCTGGGGTACAAATCCACAGCGCTTCTTTATCGGTGGTACGGAAAACTGGATAAACCGTGACTGGTCAACGGGAAGACTTCCTCTCGACTCTCCGAGCGATTTTGTGTTTCTCTCCACTGCACTTCCGATGCGCGGTTACAACTATGCCGAAGTGGTGGGCACCAAATACGGACTTATGAATGTGGAACTTCGTTTTCCATTCATAAGATACCTTATCACAGGTGGTCTGCCTCTCTTCTTCAGCAACATAATGGGTACCATCTTCTTTGACGCAGGTGCTGCTTGGACGAACAATGAGCAGCTCCGTCTCTTCACCAAAGATGAAAAAGGGAACACCATAACCAAAGATCTGCTTATGGGTACCGGCTTTGGCTTGAGAACATATTTTCTCTACTTCCTCCTGAGGTTCGATCTCGCCTGGGCTTACAATGTTGACGGCTTCAGTAAACCGATTTTCTATTTTTCCCTCGGGACAGACTTTTAACAGCTATTAGCTGTGAAGTATGAACTGAAATCAGGTTTGAAGTCAGAAGTTTGAAGTATGAAATTTTATTGTTGAGTTATTTTAAAGCTGTCAGAAATGGCAGCTTTTTTTATTTTAACCGGAATTCATGATTTCATCGAACCCATCTGATGACACCTTTTTAGGGGACGCAGATACACGCAGATTAATTAGATGAACACAGATATTCGCTAAATCAACACGCCCAGGCGTGTGGCATGTTCGTAGGAAAAACAATTATTCCCAACTCCACCAGAACACGCCCGGGCGTGTGGCATGTTCGTAGGAAAAACAATCATTCCCAATTCCACCAGAACACGCCTGGGCGTGTGGCATGTTCGTAGGAAAACGGCGACAAATCCCTAAAAAAAAATGAGAAGGAGCGACAATCGTCTCGATTGTCCAACCGACAAACATTATGTAATTATCCGGGGGATTGATTGTTATTATTTTCATGTGGTTAAAACCTCCCGATTATCGGGACTGTAGGTTTTTCTGTTTCGCCGTGAACTACTAGTCTTCGAATTCATTCGGAGGGGGATGTTTTATCCCAGAAACCTCGTAAATGCCAGTGAAATTCATCACAGGAGCCCAAAATAGCAATTTATTTTGGTAATTTATTAAAAATATTTGGATTTAATTTAAAGATATTCGTAAATTGTATTGTGGTAAAAAATGCATTTTATTATACACTTTGTGCCGCAAGGTTTAGCTAATGTGAGGATTAATTATCAGTGAGGTTTTAGAGAAAATAGAAATACATATGTTTAATCAAAACTCTTCGGAGGAATGTTTATGAAAAAGTTGATTACAATTTTAATATTGTGCGGGTGGAGTGTGTTTGGGCAAACACCAAAAACTGTGACTATGGATGGAGCTACGAATAATGCTTCCGCTTTTGGAGCTTCTTACACTCTGGGAACAGATAACAATTGCACATATTATATTGCTTGGGATGGTACATATATCTATGTTGGCTGGACGGGAGGCAACACAAATTATTCATCAGATATGTACTATGTTGCTTTTGATACAGATCCTCATGGATCGAATGGAAGTTTAAGTGGGATACAGGGAGCAACTTTTAGCAGCGGTAATCAGCAAAAATTTGACTACTATTTATATTATGAAAATAATTCATCCTTCGGAGGAGTACCTACCACAAATGGCAACGCATATGAAAGGTGGTCAGTCAATTCTGGTAATTGGGTATTTGTTTCAAGAACGGGTGGAGACGATGGCACAAATTCACAAGTAGTTTTTTCCGGTACCGGGGGTGAAATCAGGATCAGGATTCCGTGGTCAGATTTAGGTTTCACACCTGGGGCATCGGCCCCATTGGGAATTTCATTCTGGACTAATAATGCCAGTGGGAATTATATTTGGTCAACATTCCCTATTTCAAATCCTACAGGGTCAACCAACCAACTCTTGGACAAATATATTTATTATCCAAGTACTGGAAGTGGTGTTACACCATCTACCGCTTGGTCTGAGCAATCTCTCCCTGTCGAACTGACCTCATTCAACGCTGCAATCCGAAATGGCATTGTTGATTTGAAATGGGAAACCGCAACCGAGATTAACAACTATGGTTTCGAAGTTGAGAGAAAATCCGCTTTGACGGATTGGAATAAAATCGGCTTTGTTGAGGGTTATGGCTCGACCAATTCTCCGAAGTTCTACAGCTTCTCTGACAAACCAACTGGTACTGGAAAAATTTCATACAGACTGAAACAAATAGACAACGACGGAAAGTATGAATACAGCCCGATAGTTGAAGTGCTGGTTGACAATCTTCCAAACGGTTTTGTTCTGGAACAGAATTATCCAAATCCGTTCAATCCGGAGACCTCGATAAGGTTCGCACTGAAGGAAGATACTAAAGCAACACTAAAGGTTTACAACTCACTTGGTGCCGAAGTTGCTACTCTCTTTGACGGAACAGCCGAAGCAGGCAGATACTATGATGTGAAATTTGGCAGCGGAGAACTCGCTTCCGGTTTCTACATTTATAAACTTGTTGCCGGCGATTATGTTTCTGTTAAGAAAATGTTGCTGATGAAGTAATATAAATTTTAACGGTTCCACGGATTCCACGGAAACTTGTATTAAGAAAAGAGTTAATTCGACCATTTAACTTAAAACCGGTAATAATTTTTAAGCTCCTGAGAAATCGGGAGCTTTTTTTATGATACACTTCACATTTGTAAAATAGTTCTTGACATATTGAACCAAATTTTACTATCTTGCATTTAACATTATAGCATTTATCCAATTCCCCTCACATAAATGCTTCGAAAACAAATAACAAGCAGTTATTAATCCTGCTCCGCTATCTGCGGACGCATTATTGATTAGTTTATTAATCCACAACAAGTGACCGATGGTGATTGCAATGCTATGCTATAATCGTAATTCGTTGAATTTTCTTATTCTCTTCCTTTTTGCTGCTTTCATAAGTGTGAATGGACAGGGCTATAACCATATTGCTACGGATAGTGCTGATAATTATTCCACTTTTGCCAATGGCAGTTTTACAACCAACAGCGGGTTTAACGCCTGGCAAATTTCCGGAAGTGGTGGTGTCTTTTTAGGATCTGCCCACAATTCCGGACTTAACTCGCCCACAAAATCTTTCGGTATTTGGTCGAGTTCCGGGTACGAAAATGCAAAAATATCATTTACTGCTTTGAGAGAAAATGAAAGAATTGTTTTTCAAATGTCTTACGATGCCATTTCGATTGGGAGTCGTGGGGTAGATATCATGAATGGTTCGTCTGCACTTTTCACTTTTCGAATTAATTCATCAGGCTATCAATATTCCACCAATTCCGGGGGAACATGGATTTCGTTTGGCAGTACTGCAACGAAGCCGGTTCTAACTTTTACATTGGTTAAAGGTTCAGGAAGTTCATGTAGCATCTCAATTTCGGCTTCTGCAGGTACAGGGCTGGATAACACTGTATTCTCATCATTGGGTGCAACAATCAATGCCGTGAATTTTTTTGTTGGTGATACCGGGGGAGGATCGGCTAATGATTTTTTTGTAAATAAAATTTACAAGGACCTTATCGAATATACAACTGCCGGCGATGGAAACTGGAGTTCGCCTTCAACCTGGACAGGCGGAGTTCCTGTAGTCAATTCTACAATCGTTATTAACCATAATATAACAGTTGATAATGCAATTTCATACAATCATGGGAAAATTACAATTAACTCCGGGAAGAGTCTCCTTTTTACTTCAAGTGGTCAACTTACGATTGAAGGCAACTGGACAAACAACGGCACTCTTGACATGACAGCAGGCGGTACTGTTTCTTTTGGCGGGTCATCAACTCTCACGCTTACCGGTACCAATCCTTTCAACAATGTAAATCTCTCCTCTGGGGTAAATTTTGGAAATGCTTCTACGATTAACGGGACACTCGCTCTAAACTCGGGAGGTTTTGTATCAGTGAATGCTCCAACATACGGAGCGACTTCTACATTGCAGTACAATAATGATTACGAACTTGCTTCTGAGTGGTATGCGAATGTCGCATCAGGTCAGGGTGTTCCTCAAAATGTCGTGATCAATGGAGGGAATGTATATTTCGCAAGTTTAGCTAATGTATATAGACAGCTGAATGGCAATCTAACAATTAACGGCAGCAAAGCCTTTTCTCTTTCACAGACTTCAGGTGGCGACTTAAAGATAAAAGGAAACCTTGTGAATAACGGAACATTTCACACCAACTCGAGAAGTGTGGATTTCAATGGAGGTGCAGCCCAGGAAATATCTGGAACAGGCACATTTAATCTTAACTGGCTTAATGTCAGCGACAATTCAGCAGTTACAGTAAATGCAAATATCTCCGTTGCAAACAATATAAATGTTAACTCACCCTCAACTTTCGACTGTGGTTCAAGTGTCATAACCTTTGGAAGTGGTGCTACTATAACGGGTTCAGCACCATTAACAACAGGAACCGGAACACTTGTATTTTCCGGATCAGGAACAGTCAATAATTCCACAAGCACATTCAACAATGTTACTATCGGCGGGGGAGTTAATCTTGGTGCCGGAGTTACGATAAACGGGACACTTCAAATTAGTTCGGGTGGATTTTTATCGACAAATTACCCGATATACGGGCCATCATCCACTCTAAAGTACAATTCAGGTACAACTTACGGAAGAAGTCTTGAATGGAGCAGCACATCAGGTGCAGGTTACCCGAATCATGTTCAGATTTCAAATAATACGACATTGAATCTCGGTAATGCCGGAACGACTACTGCCCGTCAAATGGCAGGTAACTTAACGATTGATGCTGGCTCTGCTTTGGATATGTCAGTTACGGGAAGTGTGATGGAGCGTCCCCTTACTGTGTTTGGAAATATCACGAACGGCGGGACTCTTAAGTTGGGAGGCATCAATGGTCCTAATGCCGGAGACCTGATCGTAAAAGGAAACTTCACAAACAATGGAACATTTAATTCAAACACCAGGGAAGTAGTTTTCGATGGTACCTCAGTTCAAACAATCTCAGGTACTACTTCACCAGTTTTCACTTACTTCGCTCTTTCGAATCCTGCGGGAGTTGAGCTGGGGGTAAACACAACCATTCAAAACAGATTACGATTCGATGAGGGAGTTCTCCGCTTATCCAACTTTAATCTTTCGTTGTCTTCGGGTGCAACTTATTCCGGAACGCCTTCTGCAACACAGATGATTGTGACCAACGGAACAGGGATGTTAAAATTTACCGGTACCGGCCCTTCAACGCTTCTCTTTCCGATTGGCGATGAAACAGGAACAGCTGAATATTCTCCCGCACAGGTAATTTTGAATTCCGGTACCGAAACCATAGGTGTCAGAGTAGTAGATGCACCACACCCGAGCAAGGGACCGGGTTCTCTCTACCTCACCCGTTATTGGGATATTACCAGGGATGGTAATTCAAGTATTAATTATGACCTCACTCTTAATTATTTGGATGAAGATGTGAGTGAACCAACACAGGAATCTTCCTTAGTGATGGGAAAATTCAACGGTACGCTCTGGACTGTTTTGCCAACAACTCTCGATGCGACTGCTAATACCCTCACCGTTTCGAGTCAGACTTCATTTTCCCAATTTACTGGTGGGGAGCCTTCTGCCCTCCCTGTCGAACTCTCCTCCTTCAATGCTAAAGTTTCCGGCGGCACTGTTCTTCTCGACTGGGAAACAAAAACCGAAATGAATAACTACGGTTTCGAGGTGGAACGAAAATATTCCAATTCCGAATGGACGAAAGTCGGATTCGTTGAAGGTTACGGAATGTCGAACTCACCGAAATATTACAGCTTCCCTGACAAACCTGCTGGCACCGGAAAAATTTCCTACAGACTGAAGCAAATCGACAACGACGGGCAGTTTGAGTACAGTCCGGTTGTCGAAGTGCTTGTTGACAATCTTCCGAACGGATTCGTGCTGGAGCAGAATTATCCAAATCCGTTTAATCCTGAAACTTCGATCAGATTCGCGTTCAAAGAGGATACGAAAGCAACACTCAAAGTTTACAACTCCCTTGGTGCCGAAGTGGCAGTTCTCTTCGACGGAATTGCTGAGGCAGGCAGATACTATGATCTTAAGTTCGTAGGAAACGAACTAGCTTCAGGTTTTTATATTTATAAACTTGCTGCCGGTGACTATGTTTCCGTAAAGAAAATGTTGCTGATGAAGTAAGGGAATTTTGATAGTTACACAGATTTCACGGATTTAACACAGATTTCACGGAAACTTGTTTTTAGAAAAAGGATTAAATAGTTCAACCAGCCAAGAACAGGTAAAAATATTTCCAAAGCTCCTGAGAAATCGGGAGCTTTTTTTATTTTGTGGATGGAATTATATACCAAACAACTTTCGAAATTTTTAGTAAATTAGCAGCATATCTTGAGGAAAAAATGGAATTAAAAGACAGAATAACCGTAAATCCAAAAATTATGGATGGTGTCCCCTGTGTGCGAAATTTGAGAATGCCGGTGGCTACCATTCTTGCTCTTCTTGCAGAAGGATACGAAACCAAAGAAATTATTGAACAACACGATGAACTCGAACCGGAAGATATTAAGGCTGTATTAAAATATGCATCTGAATATTTCAGAACCAGAGAATTTCCTTTGGCCGGATGATGCAATTTTTAATAGACAATAACATCTCTCCTAAACTGGCCGATTACCTTACTCAAAACGGATACAATTCAGTTCATGTGAAGAGCCTTGGAATGCGATCTTCAACGGATGAGGAAATATTCAACTATGCATATCAAAATAACTATGCGATAATCTCATCAGACTCTGATTTTGGTTTTATTCTATCATCCTGGAAATTCAATCATCCCTCACTACTTCTTTTAAGACACATACCCCCTCGTACTGAGATTCAGATAAGAGCTATTCTGGAGGTGGTGTTGAAGTACGGCAATGAAATTTCAGATGGTTCGATACTTGTGATATCTCCTGATAAATTGCGAATCAGAAAATTACCTCTGTTTAGTTGACCTGCTTTTTGAATTCCAAGAAGTTTTTCACCCCTTTCACTACATTCCCCACATTTCCATCTTTTCTGTTACAATTTAACTATCTTTGTCACCATAGATTTTTCATTTAACCGGTAAAAAAATGACACTGACAGAAAAATTTCGCGGTAAAAAAATCCGATGGACAAAAGAGAAGTTCTTTTCCAGAGAGTACAAACTCTACAGCGACAATGAAAAGGTGGGGGAGTTGTGCTTCCCAAAATTTTTCAACACTTCGGCTGATATAAAACTGCTTGACCATGAACTTGAAGCTTTTTCACCGAGCATGTTCAAGAGTAGAATGGAGTTGAAAGACAAAAAATCGGGAGTGATACTTGCTGCTTTTCTAAGGGAAAAGTTTTTGAAACCAAGTGAAATTTTGGTTGGGGAGCAAAAATTTACTCTGAGTACCACATTTTTTAACAGAAGGTATTTCATTAAAAACGACTCGGGTGCCCAGGTTCTGGAATTTGAGATGAAGGGGTGGTTCAACTCGGAGGCAGAGGTGAAGGTGGAGCCCGTCTTCATCCAAAAGGATGAATTTCCCGTCCTGCTGGTTTTTGCCTGGTACATTATCATCAGACTCAACGAAAGACACGCAGCAGCAGCGGCGTAATGACCCGTTAACTTTGAATCTCTAAAAACAAAAGATATTGTTTTATCACAAACGAAAAATTACTTATATTGCATGTCTGTTTAGTAAAATTCGTTAACTAAAAGCACGAGTAAAATGAAAAAAGGCATTCATCCTCACTATAGGCCGGTAGTTTTCAAAGACTTTTCATGTGAGTTCGCAGTTTTGTCGAAATCAACCATAAAAGCCACTGAAACAATCGTATGGGAAGATGGAAATACTTATCCGCTAGTTAGGCTTGAGATTTCCAGTGGTTCACATCCGTTCTTTACCGGTAAGCAGAAACTTCTTGATACCGCCGGTAGAGTAGAGAAGTTTATGAGAAAGTACTCAAAACCAGGGAACTAAGCCCGTTTAGGTTTTTGAATTAAGCTATCCTGAAAATTCGGGATAGCTTTTTTTGTTTTGACACTAAACTCTTTCTCTCTAATTATTTATATTGCATTATCATTAGAATCTTTTAGTAGAGCAACAAAATGCAGATTTGTCTTTTTGAGGATATCTATTTCGATCATTTTGAACCGATGATCCTCACGAGGCCCACTTACAACCTGTTTTGTGGGATACATACACTTCGGGACAAAGTAAAAAGGGCTTATCCGGAAGTCGACATAGTCTTTCATACCAGAGGCTATCTTAAGGCGTTCATCGGTTTGAAGAATCCGACATTCAAGGTTAACGAAATTGAGCATGACGAATGTCTTTTCATCAATGGAAGGGTTATCGCTCCACCGGATATCGCTAAAATAATCAAAATTGACGCTCCTGGTGACAGACTTTATCTAAACGGTGAAACGATTATCGCTGCAAAAGTATCCGGGAAAAAGCTTGAAAGCGTAAAAGAGGGACTCGATGATTTGATCACCCTCTCCAATTTTGACGGTATTCCCGTTGAACAGGTGGAAGTGAAGTATGCCACCTACATTTGGGATCTTATCCATGCAAATCCAAAAGAGATCATTAACGATTTCTTTGCTTACATGGAGATTAATAATATCCCCGAGAAAACCAGAGTAAGAGGGACGGTATATGACGGGGCAGTTTTACTCGCAAAAGAAAATATTTACATCCATGAAACTGCCCGGATTTTGCCCGGAGCAGTAATTGATGCCACTGACGGACCTGTCTTCATCAATGCTGATGCCATCGTTTATCCAAACGCAGTGATCGAAGGTCCCGTATGTATCGGTCGCGGAACAAAAGTTAAACCTTGTGCCTCAATTTATCACGGTGTTACAGTCGGTAAGGTCTGCAAAGTTGGTGGTGAGATAGAAGGAAGTATCATTTCACCCTATTCCAACAAGCAACACTCCGGATTTATGGGTCACGCCTACATCGGAAGCTGGGTAAACATTGGTGCTGATACCAACAACAGTGATCTTAAAAACAACTACGGTACCGTAAAAATAATGGTTAACGGCGAGCAGGTCGACAGCGGACAGCAGTTCCTCGGTCTGATTATGGGTGACCATTCAAAAACAGCAATTAATACCATGTTCAATACCGGTACAGTAGTCGGCTTCTCAAGCAACATATTCGGTGCAGGGTTCCCGGCGAAATACATACCGAGTTTTTCGTGGGGAGGTGCTGACATGATGACCACTTACGATATCGAAAAAAGTCTCGAAACCGCTAAAAGGGTGGTACAGAGACGAAACAGGGTTATTTCCGAAACTGAAGAAAAACTCTTCAGAAAAGTCTTCGATCTTACTCATAAACAGAGAAGAAAGATGGGATTTCCATACTAATTATGACTTATTAGTTATGAGTTATGAATTGGTCGTTAAATTGAGACTTTATTCCGGCAGAAAACAATGAAACATGAATCAGTAACAAAATGCAAATAGAAGAACACAGAGTGAAAGATCTTTATACAGGTGTAAGAGGGACTGCAGTCAAAATTCTTGACAGGATCGAGAGAACAGACTCTTATCTCGACAAGTTGCTCGACCACGAAATGAAACATACCGATCTTTCAGGGCAGGACAAGGCTTTGCTTTATGAGCTGGTGCATGGAGTTGTCAGATGGATGGGAAGGCTAGACTGGATCCTCAGCGGGTTCTACAAGGGACAGTTTTCAAAAGCGATACCCGTACTCAAAAATGCTCTTCGTGTGGCTCTTTATCAGGTCATGTTTCTCGACAAGATTCCGGAGTATGCCATCGTCAATGAAGCGGTCGATTTTGTGAAAAAACTTCAGGGGCAAAAACCCGCTGACATCACAAACGCGGTCTTAAGAAACATCATCAGGTCAAAAAACGGACTTCGCTATCCTGACCCGAACGAAAACCTGATCAGTTATTTGGCAGCATACTATTCGCATCCCACATGGCTTGCCAAAAGATGGGTTGAAAGATACGGGCGCGAAAATGTGGAAGCCCTCATGAATGCGAATAACGAGAGACCAGTGTTGACCTTGCGAATAAATCAGCTTAAGGTCGACAGGCAGGAGTTTGAGTCACTTCTTCAGTCTGTGAATTTAAAATACACAATTGGCAGTTTCAGCAAGGATTTCTATCGTCTGCAGATTCTGACGAATATCCAAAGCTGGCAATACTTCGCCGAGGGTTATTTTGCCATTCAGGACGAAAGCACCGGAATGCCCTGTCTCCTTTTGGATGTGAAGCCCGGCATGAGAGTACTCGACATGTGTGCGGCTCCCGGAGGCAAAAGTGCTTACATCGCAGATTTAATGAGTAACTCAGGCGAAATTGTTTCTCTCGACAAGTTCGAAAGCAGAGTAAAACTTATGCAGGCAAATCTCGATCGCCTTGGCGTCTCTATCGTGAAATTCGTTACGGCAGATGCTCTTGAGTACGAAGATGATCTTTTCGATCGCGTTTTGCTCGATGCGCCCTGTTCAGGACTGGGGACTCTCTCAAAAAAACCTGACATCAAATGGAAGAGAGACCTGTTGGATATCAAAAAGCTCACGCCGCTCCAGTCTGATCTGCTTCAAAAGGCGAGTGAGATGGTAAAACCGGGTGGTGCTGTAGTTTACAGTACCTGCACAATCGAACCCGAGGAAAATTACGAGATCATCACGAAGTTCCTTCTCGAAAACCCGAACTTCGCTCTTGATGATGCGTCAAACTATGTTGATAAAAGAATTGTTGACGAGAATGGGTGCATCCAGTCTCTGCCTTACAGGGACAAGATGGACGGTGCATTCTCTGCAAGGTTAATAAGAAAAGAATAGTTAGAGGATTTATATGACCCACCAGGAATTAGGTGAACAGTTAAAAATCGCCAGAGAGCGATTGGGACTCGAGGTTAAGGAAGCCGCCAATTCAATAAGGATTGACGCAAAGTTTATTGACAAAATGGAACAGGGCGATTTCACTTTCCTCGCGGAAGTCTATGTGAAATCGTTCCTTAAAGAGTATGCCGTGGTACTTCATCTCGATGCGGATGAAGTGATGGAAGCCTACAAAGGTCTCCGTAAGGAACCCGAAACCAAGCATCAAAAGCCGGTTGTAGCTCCACCGCCTGTGGTGCCAACTCCACAACCGCCGCCTCCGCCAAAGAAAGATTCGTTATATAACGATCCTGTTGAGGAACCTCAGTATGTTAATCAGCCCCCTGCGGCTCCCAAAGTTGATTATCAGCAGAAAATCAGGGACTGGCTTCTTGCTTTTATGGCGAATCATGACAAAAATTATTTCAAACGGCTTCTTGCCACGAAAAAAGGCTATTTTGCCATCGGTGGGGTTATTATACTTCTCGCTGTCATTCTCTACGCCATTTTTGCCGGAAAATCGGGCACCAAGGAAATTACCACTGACAACCGTCAGGTCGACGAACTCCTCAATGGGGTGAAAGACACTTCAAAAAATAAATTTGAAGGCGCGGCGCTCCCCGAGACAAAACTGCCGCCTGATGCCGATACGGTTATAATCGTGATCAATACCAAAGATACCACCAAAATCAGAGCGGTCATCGACAAACATGATACTCTGAAATATACTCTCGAACCCGCTGTACCCAAAACATTGAATGCGAGCAAGCAGATTGATCTGCGGGTTGAAAATTCAGCCCTGCTCTCGGTTATTCTGAATGACAAACCTCTCGAACTCCCCAAGAAAAAAGGAGTTCAGGTTTTTAATATCGGTAAAAATGGTCTGATCACTAAAACGGCTGCCAAAAATGACACCAAAAAACCCGGAAAAAAGAATACAAAAACTAAGTGACGAGATAAAGTACCACGATCATCGTTATTATGTCCTCTCGGATCCGGAGATTACCGATCTCGAATATGACATGCTATACAAAGAACTGGAACTGCTCGAAAAGGAATTTCCTGAATTTGTATTAGCCGACAGTCCGACAAAAAGGGTAGGCAGCGACCTCGAAAATGATTTCAAACCTGTCCCTCATAAATATCCGATGCTCAGCCTTGCCAATACCTACAACGAAGGCGAGTTGTTCGATTTCGACCGAAGAGTAAGGGAAGGACTTCCTCCCGGTGAAACAGTGGAATATGTTGTTGAATACAAAATTGACGGGCTTTCCGTCAGTCTCCACTACGAAAACAGCTACCTCGTTACGGGTGCCACCCGCGGTGACGGTGTTACAGGAGAAGATGTAACCGGAAATGTAAAAACCATCAGATCGATACCCCTTTCCGTGGATGTTTCCCTTCTTCAACCGGAAACTGTCTCTCATTTCGAAGTCCGCGGTGAAGTTTACATGGAAAAAGCGGTATTCAACCGTTTAAATGAGGAGCGGGCACGAAAAGGTGAAAAAACCTTCGCCAATCCACGAAATCTGGCTTCAGGTACCCTGAAACTCCTCAATCCTGCAGAATCCGCAAAACGCCCACTATCCATTTTTACTTATTACTTTTTAAGTGACAGCAACCCCAATAAAACCCAGTTCGAGAACCTTGAATACCTTCAGACGCTTGGTTTCCGTGTGAATAAACACTTCAAACTCTGCAATTCAATATCTGAAGTGCTGGAATTCTGTCATAGACTCGAAGAGATCAGAGAAGACCTGCCTTACGAAGTCGATGGAGTGGTGATAAAAGTAAATTCCTTCCGCCATCAGGAAATTCTCGGAAGTATAGCCAAATCTCCCCGCTGGGCTTGTGCCTTCAAATTCAAAGCCAAACAGGCAAAAACGAAATTAAATGACATTACCTGGCAGGTGGGGCGTACCGGAGCAATTACCCCCGTCGCCGAACTCGAGTCTGTTTTTCTCGCAGGTTCCACTATAAGCAGGGCGACACTTCACAATTTTGATGAAATTCAAAAAAAAGACATTAGAAAAGGCGACACTGTAATCATCGAAAAGGGAGGTGATGTAATCCCGAAAGTTGTCTCTGTGGTTATTGAGGAAAGGCTCCCCGGTTCCCCGGAAGAACAGCCACCGGCATGTTGTCCTGTATGCGGTTCGGGTGTTTACCGTCCTGAAAACGAGGTCGCATTCTACTGCGAAAACAGCGAATGTGCCGCACAAATAAAAGGAAGAATCGAGCATTTTGCTTCCCGTGGTGCGATGGATATCGAAGGTCTCGGCACCTCAATCATAGACCTTTTTGTCGAACTTGGATACCTGAAAACTTATGCGGATATCTACTCGCTTCACACACACGAACTCGAACTTAAGATGATGGACCGTTTCGGTGATAAAAGTATCGACAATCTCCTGAAAGCAATTGAAACGAGCAAAACCAGACCTTTTCACAAAGTTCTTTTTGCCATTGGAATAAGGTATGTGGGAGCAGGTGCTGCCAAAAAACTGGCGGATCACTTCCAAAGCATGGATAATCTGGCAAATGCTTCCATGGAAGAGATCACCGAAGTTTATGAAATTGGTGAATCGATATCCGCGAGCGTAAAAAGATTTTTTGCCGATGAGCATAACCGCCACTTGATTCAAACTCTGAAGGATGCCGGACTCATCTTCGAGTCGGAGAAAAGAGCCGAAGTAAGCGAAAACTTCTTCAAAGGAAAATCTTTTGTACTTACAGGTACACTTTCACAAATGAAAAGGGAAGATGCTGCCGAAAAAATCGCGTCACTCGGTGGAAAAACCGCCTCAAGTGTGAGTAAAAATACCGATTTCGTCATTGCGGGCGAGAGCGCAGGTTCCAAACTTGAGAAGGCTCAGAAACTCGGGGTAAAAATTATGGACGAAGAAGAATTTCTCCAAAAACTTTCTTCTGCCGAAATTTTGTAATATGTTTGTAAGTCGTTATTTACCTTTTTTGTTCACCATGAAATTTCAATACTAATCTGCCTATGAATTTTGCAATCAGTCATATCGACCAGGTTTCAGTTGTAAAATTGAGTGAACGACGGCTCGATGCCAATATCTCGGGTCTCGTAAAAGGTGAATTTACCAACCTTGTGAAAAACATGAATGTAAGAAAACTGGTGATAGACCTCTCTGATGTCGAAAGTTGCGACAGCAGCGGGCTCAGCACCCTTTTGGTTGCCAACCGGCTCATAAGTTCTGTTCACGGCGGACTTCGAATTGTCTGTCCGTCTAAAAAGATACTCAATTTAATCGAAGTGACGAAGCTCGACAGGGTGCTTACTCTTAGCAAAACCATTGACGAGGCTTTAAACGACCTTAAATTGATTCACTGACGGGCTAAAATCCGGCACACCATAGTTGCCCGGGAGATTTGTATTGAACTCTTTTTCCTTTATCGATTATGCAATAGTTGTTGTTTACCTCATTTTTGCCGCACTTTGGGGCAGGTTTATCGGTGGTGAGCAGAAAAGTGTAAAAGACTATTTCCTCGGCGACAAAAAAGTAAACTGGTGGCTCGCGACTTTTTCCATTGTGGCAGCCGAAACAAGCACCCTCACTTTTATTTCAATTCCCGGTGTTGCATACCTTACAAATCTAAACTTCCTTCAGGTGACCCTCGGCTATCTCATTGGCAGGATAATCGTCGCACGGCTTTTGCTGCCTCTCTACTTCAAGGGGGAACTCTCTACCGCCTATGCCTTTCTTGAAGAAAGATTTGGGAAAAAAACCAGAACAACAGCCTCAATTGTTTTCATTTTTACCCGGGTTGCAGGTGATGGAGTCAGACTTTTTGCCACCGCCATACCGGTAAAACTCCTCCTCGATATCGACTATCCCTATGCCATCCTTATCATTGTGGCTGTTACTCTTGTTTACACCTATACAGGAGGATTGAGGGGTGTCATTTGGGTGGACGCAATTCAAATGTTTATTTATATCGGCGGGGCAATAATTTCATCCGTATTCCTCTACTATGTAATTCCGGGAGATGTCTTCGCAAAACTCTCATCAGATGGAATTGCTCAAAAGCTCGATGTCTTCAATTTGGGATTTGGTAAAAGTGTAAGTGAATTTTTCCAAACGCCCTACACTCTCCTTGCCGGTTTAACTGGAGGTGCCTTTCTGTCGATGGCATCGCACGGAACAGACCAGCTTGTAGTCCAAAGACTCCTTGCTACAGGTGATTTAAAGAGCGCCCAAAAATCTGTCATCATGAGTGGAGTTATAATAGTTTTTCAGTTTGCTTTGTTCCTGTTCCTCGGAATTCTCCTCTATATCTTTTTTGAAGGAAGACAATTCGCCAAACCGGACGAGGTATTCCCATATTTCATTATTCATGATCTTCCAACGGGTGTAAAGGGAATTCTTGTGGCGGGACTTATGGCAGCGGCACTCTCCACCCTGGCAGGTTCTGTCAGCTCACTCGCTTCCTCCTCGTTTTATGATATTTCAAGCATGTTTGGCAAAAATAAACTCTCCGAAGAACAGCAGTTAAAACTCTCAAAGAGACTCATAATAGTTTGGGCTGCGGTTCTTGCTGTTTCAGCTTTTTTCTTCATGGAGATCAAAGGTGCGGCTGTTGAGGTGGCGCTGAGTATAGCATCATTTACCTTTGGCGGACTGCTTGGCACCTTCCTCCTCGGAATTGTAAACAGGAGAGCTGATCAGCGGGATGCCATAACAGGATTTCTCATTTCAATTGCAGCGATGACCATTATTGTCTCTCTCAAACTTTACGCATGGACCTGGTTTACACTCACCGGTGTTTCTGTCTGCCTCATAGCCGGCGGAATCTCCTCCATTTTACGGAAGAAAACCACACCCGAATGACATTCAAGCTCATAAAACTTTTTCACTCTTTACAGGTTGACAGATGGAACTGATAGACTGGTTTATAATTGGACTCTATTTTGTTGTAAGTCTTGGCATAGCACTAATTTACTCCAAAAGAGGCAGCAAAAACAGTGAGGAATTTTTCCTCTCGGGAAGAAATCTCCCCTGGTACCTCGCCGGTCTCTCCATGGTTGCTACCACCTTTGCTGCTGATACACCTCTTGCTGTAACAGAGCTTGTATGGAACAACGGTATTTCGGGAAACTGGGTCTGGTGGAACTTCGCCTTTGGCGGCATCCTCACCGTCTTTTTCTTCGCAAAACTCTGGAGGAGGGCTGGCATTCTTACCGAAGTCGAGTTTGCTGAAATCAGATATGCGGGAAAACCTGCAAAGTTCCTGAGAGGCTTCAAATCAGTTTATCTCGGTTTGTTCATGAATGTCATAATAATCGGCTGGGTCAACAGTGCAATGATTGCTGTCCTTACCGGCATTTTCGGAATTCCAAAAGAGGATGTCATCATTTATGTCTTCCTCTGTATGGGACTCGTGGCTGTCTATTCCGCTCTCTCCGGTTTGTGGGGTGTGGTGGTAACCGATGCTTTTCAATTTATTCTCGCAATGACAGCCTGCATCGTGCTTGCCGTTATCGTTATCAGTTCCGAGCAAATTGGTGGAATCAGCGGATTAAAGGAAAAACTCCCTGCACAGGCTTTCGAGTTCTTCCCGAATCTCGCTTCGTCACCCGAAACCGGAGGAAGGGTCTTTTCTCTCACACTCTTCTCATTTTTTGCCTTCATAGGCATTCAATGGTGGGCTTCCTGGTATCCGGGATCTGAACCCGGTGGCGGGGGATATGTAGCCCAAAGAATGATGTCTGCCAAAAATGAAAAACACTCGATTCTGGCGACCCTATTTTTCCAGGGTGCTCACTATGCCCTTCGTCCCTGGCCCTGGATCCTCGCAGCTCTCGCATCAGTTGTGCTCTATCCCGAGCTTACGAGCGAAACTTCAAAACTCGGTTATATCAAGCTGATCAACGACTTTATGCCGGCAGGTCTCAAGGGGCTCATGCTCGCTGCCTTTTTTGCCGCCTACATGAGCACGGTCGCCACGCAGCTCAACTGGGGTACTTCATACCTCGTCAATGATCTCTACAGAAGATTCATGAAACCCGGCAAAACTGAAAAACAGTATGTTTTCGCATCAAAATTTGTAACCATTTTGCTAATGCTCGTCTCCGCTGTCGTCACTTTATATATCGACAGAATATCAGGTGCGTGGGAGTTTATCATTGAGTGTGGTGCCGGACTGGGACTTGTACTGATCATGCGGTGGTACTGGTGGAGAATCAACGCATGGAGTGAAATCTCCGGAATGGCTGCTCCTTTTATTCTCCTTCCCGTTGTCAGATATCTTGGAATCCCATTCCCCGACAGCCTTTATGTCCTCGTCATCGGAACCACTCTTGTATGGCTTGTTGTTACTTTTCTGACAAAACCCGAGCCCGACGAAATACTCCTTAGTTTCTATAAAAAAATAAGACCGGGAGGTAAATTGTGGGAACCCGTCAGAGTAAAGAGTGGACTTCCGCTCGAAAAAGGTGTGCTGAAATATCAGTTCCTCGGCTGGTTCGCAGGCGTCGTGCTGATCTACTCACTCCTTTTTGGCAGCGGAAGTTTGATATTTGGTGACCTGGCTAATACGCTTATTTACTCAATTTTTATTATATTTGCAATCGGCGGAGTGGTCTTCGCCCTGAATAAAATGTTCTCTTCAACAGAAAACAGGATTTAATGAATTTAAGCAATATAAAACTCGTTTTACTTGACCTGGACGGCACCTTACTCAGAAGTGACGGTTCAATCGGTGAAAAGAGTCTAAAATATTCGAAACTGTTAAAAGAAAAAGGGATTCTGGTCACCTTCGCCAGCGGAAGAATGAGTACGGCTCTTGAAGGTTATGCAAAAGAAATGAGCCTCGAAGGTATTATGATCTGTTCAGATGGTGCTGTCATCATGGAATATCCATCAGGCAGGGTTCTCAGAAAGATTTGTCTCAAAGATTCGAAAGTGAAAAAGGGGATTGAGCTTTCTGAGAAGCATCTTGTGAAAATGGTTATGTGCACCGATTCCGAAGTCCTTTACACGGAACATAATGAAGCGACACTTCAACTGATTGACAGATTTGGTGCCCGTTTCAGGTGCGTCGATGACTACAGAAACATCTCTGACGAAGTAATCGAACTCGTTTATGTCGGCGAAAACCGTCATTCTTTCCAGGAGATTAAAAAGCATTTCTCTTTCCCGTATTCCTTTGGTTTAAAATTGACTTATTCAAAAAGCCAGTCTCACTACCAGTATTATCTCGAAGTTAAAAAAGATGATGTTTCCAAGGCTTCTGCTCTAACATATCTTAATAAAAAACTTGGTATCTCGATAAAAGACACAATTGTTATCGGCGACTGGTATAACGATGTTGCGCTTTTCAAAACCAAAGCTCTTAAAGTTTCACTGACCAATGCAGTTCCGGAAATAAAATATCTTTCAGACCTGAAACTGGAATTCAGTAACGATGAAGACGGTGTTGGAGAACTTCTCGAAAGAATTTACAAACAGAAATAAAATCTTTTGTGACTTACGAAAAAATTAAATCGAGCACCCGTGTAAAAATTTTACTCTGGGTGATTACATCAGCAGTTATAGCCATGCTTTTCCCTAAGGCAGAGGTCGTCGATGTGCAGTCGGCTGTCGGGAATATCTGGCTTAATGAAGATTTAATTGCCGATAAAAGTTTCCCAATCCTCAAGGATGACAAAGTCTATGCTGCCGAAGTCGACAGTGCAATAAAATCTGTTTTTCAGGTATTTGTTCTGATTCCAGCCGACAGCCTCACCAGGGATACAGTTAAATCTCTCCGAAAGGCACTCGAGCGGGCATTTGTTAATCCCTCCCTTTTCGAATCAGATCCCTGTATTTCCAAATTTACCGAACCAACCCGGAATTTCTTGAAAAGTTTCATCGACTCCACCGGGAACAAAGCATCAGACCTCTACTCATCGCTCGACATCATCGAGGACATTCTTCTAAAAACTTCCGCCATCGGAACCCTGAGCCTCGATCACGATCAGATATCGAAAGACACTCTCGCCATCAGGAAAGGGAATTTTCAGTATCACAAAAAGAAACTTGACTTTATAGATAACAAGGGTGCCAAAACCCTGATCACCCGAAATGTATTCGAATCGTTCAAGGATTCGGTGAAAAGTGCAGCTTATGATGAAATTGCTCTCGACTTGTTCATTCCCAACCTCGTTTACAGCAGTGAACTCACGAGGGAATTCACCGAAATCGCTAAAAACAGGGTCAGCAGAAACTCAGGTATTGTGGTTCTGAATGAAAGAATCGTCGGCAAACATGAGAGAATTACACCTGAAATTAAGGTTAAACTCGACTCCTACAAATCCGCCCGGGTTGAAGACCTGAATCCATTGGAAAGAATTAGACAGTTTTCAGGAAAATTTCTCCATATTGCCGTTATTTTGCTTCTACTCGGGGCTTTTCTTTTCCATTTTAGAAAAACCATTTTTGAGGACAATACAAAACTTACCATCTTCTCCGTCCTCTTTCTTGCTATCTCGTTTCTCACATTTTACATAAACACCATTAATATCGGTGGCTCTCAGCAGTTGCTGATTATTATCCCAATGATTTCTCTTCTGACCACTATCATGTTCGATTCAAGGGTAGGGCTTTACTCCACCCTCATCATCTCTTTGATTGCCGCAGGTCTGAGAGGTAACGACTATTCATTGGTGATTCTGAACATTATCGCCGGCTCCTTTGCCGTTTATTCTGTTAGAGATATCAAAAACAGGCAACAAACCTATCGGGGAATGATTTTCATCTTCCTTGGCTACCTCGCAGGTAATCTCTTCCTTTCTTTAGAGAGTCTTGGCAACTGGTCAAAACTCCTTAACGATATCCTTTTCTCAGGAATCAATGCCCTCATCTGTCCGATGCTTACTTATACGCTGCTAAGGTTCTTCGAACGGACTTTCAAAATTACGACAGACCTTACACTCGTTGAACTTTCGAGTACCGATCACCCTCTTCTTAAGGAACTGAACCATGCCTCACCCGGTACTTTCTACCATTCACAGGCGGTAGCAAGACTGGCCGAGAGTGCAGCGGAAAGAATCGGTGCAGATACACTACTTGTCAGCGTCGGAGCACTCTATCACGACATCGGTAAAATGATCTCACCTTACTATTTTATCGAAAATCAGGGGGATGGACACAACCCGCATAACGAACTTTCGCCCGAAACCAGTGTGAAAGTTATCCGGGATCATGTGCTCCAAGGGATGGAACTCGGAAAAAAATACAACCTCCCGCAGGAAATAATCGAGTTTATACCAACCCACCATGGCAAAGGGCTCATCAGGATTTTCTATGACAAAGCCGTCCACAAATACGGCAAGGAAAATGTGAACAAAGATGACTACAGGTATCTCGGTCCCAAACCGCATACCCGCGAACAGGCTATTTTGATGCTCGCAGACAAATGCGAATCCGCTTCAAGAAGTATCACAACGCCTGATCCCCAGACACTCGAGAATCTTATCAACAATCTGATCAACCAGACCCTGCAGGAAAAAGAACTCGATGAAGCTGCTGTAACTCTTTCGGAAGTGGAGGAGATAAAGAAAGTCTTCTTCAACACTCTGATGACCACAAAACACGCCAGGATGAGATATCCTGAGCAGGAAAAACTTGAAAAAAGCTCATAAACGCGACTGGCTCGATCAGTTCCTTTTCGATTACCTCACGGAACTGAGAGTCGAAAGAAATCTCGCTGCCAACTCCCTCGAAGCCTACCAACGAGATATCAACTCTTTTCTCGACTTCGTAAGAGAGGAAAATATTGGCGATCTTTCGGAAATTACTGCTGATCACGCAAGAGAATTTTTTGCATCACTTACCGCTTCGGGGCTCTCGGGCTTGTCTCTCGCACGATTTCATTCGTCCCTGAAAGGATTTTTCTCTTTCCTCGTCGTCTCCGAATATATCAAAAAAAGTCCTCTGGCACGACTGAAGCCACCACGAATTAAAAGAAAACTCCCCGAAGTTCTCACTCCTCAGGAAATAGAACTCTTAATCGCTCAGACCGATGAGGAAACCCCCGTCGGATTAAGAGACAGGGCAATCATCGAAGTTTTGTACGCCTGTGGGATCAGAGTCTCAGAACTTGCCGGAATGAAAAAGAGCGACATCTTCATCGATGAGGAAATGATAAGGGTCTTCGGGAAGGGGAGTAAGGAACGATTTGTCCCCATCGGAACTCCCGCTCTCAATGCCCTGAAAAAATATCTCCTCCTCGGCAGAACCGTACTCGCAAAACCGGGGAGCGGCACTTACCTTTTTCTTAATTCCAAACTCGGCGGTGCTTTGACCAGAATGGGCATCTGGAAAATCATCAAGGAGTATGCCGAACTCGCAGGTCTCTCAAAAAGAGTTTATCCCCACATATTTCGCCATTCCTTCGCTACACATCTTATCGAAGGGGGAGCTAACATCAGAGCCGTTCAGGAAATGCTCGGACATACCGACATCTCTGTAACCCAAATCTATACACACATCGATATTACATACATCAGGGAAGTGGTGCACCAGTTCCACCCGAGGGGATGACTCCTTTTTCCTGTCGGGATTTTTAAAGCGGAATTGTTATGTTTGCATGAAAGAATTTCTCTTTTTAAGCTAAAAATCAAGTGCGAAGCCGCTATCTGCCAACAAAGATTTAATCAATGAAAAAACTTTCTCTCGCTCTCTTTATCCTCGTTTTTGCGTCCTGCTTCTTCTCCTGCACGGAGGAACAACCGGCTTCACCCCTTCTGAAAGAAGAATCGATTCCTGTTGTCGGAGATGATGGAACGGGAAAAAAGATTTTTGTACACGATCTCCTCTCCGGAGAAACGGTCGTCTTTGCTCCTTTGGCTGCCTATACTCCATTCCTTATTACGGGTACAGGCGAAAGAGGTAATTACTTTTTCATCACAGGTAACAGTTATAACAAGCTCGAAGGCTACATCGACAGCATCAGAGTATTCAGCCATAATTCAAGTGGCATCAGGAACATCCTCGGGTCTCCCAAAGTCTCGAAGATTTTTGCCAACAGTCTCGATGGAAATACCCTCAATCTTGTCCTCTATCACCTGGAACTCGTTAATCAAAGAATTTACAAGGATAACTATATCATCGACAGCACCGGAAGAATCGTCGATAAAGCCAAGGAAAAATATGAATTGATGCAGGGGGAAATTCCCGAGGTTCCTGCCATCAAGGTCAATAATGTCTCCCCCGACAGCACAAGAATAGTCTCGGTGGTAAAAGGGAAATCGAATCAGATTTTTCTTTCCGATGCCAAAGACACCGTCGGCAAAATGATCCTTTCAACTGACCAGAATGTGGACAGAATCTACTGGACTCCTGACAAGGAAACCCTCATCATGCTTACTTCAAATCTCGATGTCCATAAAACAGACCGGGACACTTCCTCCACTTTGATGATTTATTCTCTTAAAAAAATGGACTATGTCGCCAAATTCTCGGGTCAGGGTTACAGGAATTTTGCTGTCAAAAAAGACTATCTCATTTTCGATGATCTTGAAAATCAAATCAGGCTCGTGCGAGTATATGATTTGAAAAAATTAACTGATATTCGCAGAATAAAAATGAAAAATGGCTGCAGTATCCGCTTTTTACCATTTTACTAAAGAATGTTGTGAGCACTTACTACCGTCTTCTGAAATACTCGTCCAAATACTGGAAATTCCTCCTTCTCTCAATATTTTGCACCATCATCTATGCTTTGCTTAACGGTGCATCAGTATATCTCTCTATTCCGCTTCTCGATACTCTGTTCAATGCATCCCAATCCACCACTGCAGTTTCAAATAATGCGACTCAGAATGTTGGTTCATCATTTCTCCCTGATTTTATTGTTTCATTCAAGGAATCTGCCTCGGCATGGTTTCAAAGTTTTATCTTCTCGGGAGGAAAAACTGATGCCTTGTTTAAAATATGCATTATAATCTTTCTGGCTTTTATCCTGAAAAATGTCGCCGGTTACATGCAGGCATATTTTCTCAATTTTGTCGAACAGGGGATTGTAAGAGACCTTCGGGATGATGCCTACGAGCAGTTGCATAAGTTGCCTATCAGCTACTTCAAAAGTGAACGCGTGGGAAACCTCATCTCAATTATTGTGAATGATGTTACAGCAGTACAAAACAGCGTATCAGCTACATTCCTAAACTTGATTCGGGAGCCACTTTCAATTATCGTCTTTCTCGGAATTGCGATAAGTATTAGCTGGCAACTCACTCTTATCTCACTGATTACACTCCCTTTTAGTGCGGGTATTATCTCATGGATAGGAATTAAACTCCGCAAGTACAGTACCCAGATTCAGGAAAAAATCGCCGACATCACCAGCGTGATTCAGGAAACCATATCGGGTGTGAAGATTGTCAAGGCATTTGGCACCGAAAACTACGAAAATCAAAAATTCAGAAAAGAGACCGAAGGCTATCTCCGGATGGTACTCAGGATTACCAGAATCAGAAATCTCTCCTCACCAATCAGCGAAACCCTCAGCGTTATGGTCGGCGTTGTAATCATTTATTATGGCGGTACATTGGTGCTTAGCACCAACCAGATTAAGGCGAGCGAGTTCCTCGGCTTTCTCTTTGCAATTTTTCAGTTGATTCCTCCCATCAAGGAGCTCAGCAGCGTGAACAACAGAATTCAGGAATCGTCCGCCGCAGGAGCCAGAATTTTCGACATCATCGATACAAATCCCGATATCGTGAACAAACCGGATGCTCAGGAAGTAAAAGAGTTTAATTCCGATATCACATTCGAAAATGTCGGATTCGCTTATCCCGATGAACCGGGTGAAATGGTGCTCGAAGATATCAATTTTACCATCAAAAAAGGGGAAGTGGTGGCGCTCGTTGGTCCCAGCGGCGGAGGAAAATCAACCCTCGTCGATCTGATACCCAGATTTTATGATGTCACCTCAGGTACAATAAAATTTGACGGTCACGATATTCGTGATGTTAAAATGGAGGACCTGCGTAAGTTTATCGGTATCGTTACCCAGGAGATAATACTTTTTAACGACTCGATCAAAAACAATATCTGCTACGGAAGCAAAGATTTCAGCGAAGAAAAAATTTATGAGGCTGCAAAAATTGCAAATGCTCACAACTTTATCTCTGAAATGCCAAATGGATACGACACCGAAATAGGGGAAAGGGGAGTAAAGCTTTCAGGTGGTCAAAGACAGAGGATCGCAATAGCAAGAGCACTTCTGAAAAATCCTGATATTATGATTTTTGATGAAGCAACCAGTGCTCTCGACAACGAATCGGAAAAACTCGTTCAGGAGGCTCTCGATAATCTTATGACAAGCAGAACTGTAGTGGTTATCGCTCACCGCCTTTCCACTATTCAAAATGCCGATAAAATTCTCGTCCTCCAGGCAGGAAAAGTGGTGCAGTCGGGTACCCACAATTCACTCCTTGAACAGGGCGGTCTCTACAAAAAACTGTATGAAATGCAGTTTCGTGATAAATAATTTTAATCAATCAAAAAATCAATAATGAGGTAGCCAAATGAGAAAGACAATATCATTGTTCGGACTTGCAGCAGTAATTTTCTTTTTTGCAGGATGTGGTTCCACACAGGAAAGCGGTGGAGACCTGCAGGGAAAATCAGTAGCAAAAGTTACTGAATTCCTCCAATTCATGACAGCCGAAAACAGACCGGCAAACCTGATGGATTTCATCTCACCATCTTACATCAAAGCAGCAGGTATCAATCCTTCTGAATACATGGTGAATACTTACTATCCCAAATCGTTTGTCATCGATAGATCATATCCGTCACCTGATGTTACAAATTCATACAATGTCGTGGCAACCATCTCCGGCGAAAACAACGGTTGGGCTCACAGACTCACATTCGTAGTCTTCAACGATAACGGAAAACTCACATTCTACCCTGGAAAAGTTGCAACCGACACCAAATACATCGATCCCTGGTACACCATCGAAGAATATGTAAAATAAATACTCCCTTCCCGCAGTATTCCATAGGGAAAAACACTTACCATCCCAAAAGAGCAGTCTCAATCAGATTGCTCTTTTTTTTATTGCACAAATAAACCGCAAAGTTCGCAAAGTTCGCAAAGGCAGGAAGAAACCACAGAGCACACAGAGAACACAGAGGGGATGATTTTGGCCCCGGATTGGGTCATGTATGGGTAGAAGACGCAGATGCACGCAGATTAAACGGATGAACGCGTAGAACAGCCCTTGTGGCGAAATATGGGTAGAAAATCAGGCACCCCACCTTCAAAAAGCCCTCCGGGCGACATATGGGTAGAAACCTGGTGACCATCTCCAAAGGAGCCCTTCTTGCGGCATATGGGAAGAAACATTAAACTTCAGAAAAGGAGCGACAATCGTCTCGATTGTCCTGCCGGCAAACATTATGGAATGACAGGGGGATCGTTTTTTTGAAATCATGGGTTTGAAACCTCCCGATTCTCGGGACTATTGTTTTTTATTGATTGCGTAAAATCAATTTCCAAATCAACACGCTTGGGCGTGTGACATGTTCGTAGAAAACCCATCATTCCCCCAATACCATTTCCCCCGAAGCGGGGTTACATGTTCGTAGCAAGAAATCGAATAAACCATAAATACCCTCGAAGCGGGGTTACATGTTCGTAGCAAGAAATCGGATAAACCATTAATACCCCCGAAGCGGGGTTACATGTTCGTAGCAAGAAATCGGATAAACCATTAATACCCCCGAAGCGGGGTTACATGTTCGTAGAAATCAATGAATCCAAATACCACCAAAACACGCCTGGGCGTGTGACATGTTCGTAGAAAAATGCATCACCTGATACAAAAACAGCCCCTGTGGCGACATATGGGTAGAACTCCGGCAACCAAACCAAAAGAGCCCTTGCGGCAACATATGGGTAGAACTCCGGCGACCATCTCCAAGAGAGCCCTTGCGGCGACATATGGGCAGATAATAATACATACCAACATTGAACCTGACACCATTTCCATCAAGACCATCCTCTCACCTCTCGACTTTCTTTTTCAATTACCAAATTCCATTGAAAAAAAAAGAAAAAAGTTCTTTGTGGAAAAAGATGCTATTCCTATTTTTACCGTCAATAAAAAAAGGAATTCTTATAGAGTAATTTCTATTGATTGACCGCTCTATCACAAATTGTCCTTGGGAAGACAATTGTTGATTTCAATTTTTAAGAAGCGTCACGGGTAATCTTTTTCGAGATTAAAAACGGAAACTGACTTTTAGTCATTGCCAAGGCATGATAAGCCGAGGTGCTTGGTTAAATGTGGGTTTCCGTTTTTTTTGTTTTATAAAAATTTTCGGGAGAGAAGTACAATGAAGATAGTTATTCCATTGTTATTGGTTTTAATCCTGTTCTCAGGTTGCTCAAAGAACCAAAATGATTTACAGTCAATGGCTAATGAAAAAGATACACAGGGACTGATCGAATTCATTTCGGATAACCAGGGAGATAGCATTAAAAGTGATCTGGTCAAATTTGCAATCAACCTGTTGATTTCAAAGGATTTGACTGACGGCAAAAAATTTCTTGAGACCATGATCCGTAAAGAGAAGCCTAAAAACCTGGTCGTGAATGCAGTTGAATCGTATTACAATAATAAAAAACCGTTTGAATCTGTAGATTCGATGATGATTTATTATTTCCACACAGTAAAAACTGGCTCAAAGCCCGCTTTTTTTGAACAATTTAGATCTGTCATGACTTATGGTGACAGGAAATTAATGGCTGAAAAATTTAGAACCGTCTTTATTCGAGAAATTGAAAAAGATGATTATAAAATGTCTGGAATAGCTGTTGATTTCTTAGTGAACAGCCTCAAAATTGATGACTCACTTTCTTCAAGAATGCAGTTCCTGATTCATGAAACTATAAATCTTTCTGATAATTCCAAAGATGGTTTCAGCTCGTATGTAGATGGAGTTTATATCTCGCAGTTGTCGGACTCCATCAAGAAATTTTATTCAAATAAACGCAACGATTTCGAGGCTGATTGGAATACACGAAATCCAAAACCTGAAACTTTCGATCGTGATGATGTACCGTCGGAGGCTTTTTATTTAACAGGCTATATCGTTGGAAAGAATAGAAACGATTCTTATGAGATTATTGTCCCTGGTCAAACCTATCGTGCTCTTCTGTATACAAGTTATACTTCCTACACAACAAAAGGGAGCTTTACTCTCCCTGTGCAAAAAACGGGCACACAGAATGTGACAGTCAAGGAAGAGTTTGGTGGATTTTCCCAAGAATGGAATACCTATTCCGAGGTAAAACCCGAGGCCATCAAAAGGTGGCAGGCTTATAAAAACAGCGAAATTTTACATGCACAATATCAGAATAACAGGGCGGCCACTTTGATACCGGCACTCGATGGTTTTAACAGAACCGAAGAGCAGGAAATTCAGAAATTGGCAAATAAAAAAGACGAATTAGCGAAAAAACTAAGCGAACAGTTTGAATCGTATAAAAAGGAGATTCGGGATATCTATAAAAGCTGTTTTTTGATATAGATACAGGGATTTTTTTTACGAGAAGGAGCCAATATGCTCCTTCTCATCCAATTAATACAGAAGAAGATATGTCTAAGTGATCATGTTTAAAGAAATCACTCAGTCATGAAGTCTTTAACAAAAAAGAGAGCGGTGGTTTAGACTCGGAAAGAGCAATCACCCTCTTCAAACAGATTCTTGATGGGATATCATTCGCACACAATCAGGACACTCCACTAATCCACCGTCTCATCAATCCCATGAATATACTCGTTACCCGTAATGGTCTGATTAAGATAACAGATTTTGGTATCCCAGAGACACTTTACACGAACTGGAGTGATGGAACAGAAGTAAATAGAAGACTTTTTTTCATGAGTCCGGAGCAGATGGTAGACCCGGGTCGAGTGGACCCAAGAACTGATGCATACAGCCTTGGCATGACACTTTATGAGATGCTATCGGGTAAAACTCCTTTTTTCGGTGCGACAACCAAAACTCCTATAGCAGTTTACGATTTCATGGTGAACGGAGAATTGCCTGCACCAACACATTTTAATCCCGGAATATCTGATGCCCTGTCAAATTTTGTAATGAAAGCAATCAATAAGGATAAAAGTCAAAGGTTCGCAAATGCAAATGAGATGCTGAGGGAACTGGAAAGGTTGGAAAACAGTGGTGCAATCACTTCTCAGGAAAAAGCGGAATCTGTTTCACCAATTATAGAAAAGCCAGAGCTGGAAAAATCAGCAGCTGTGGAGACAAACAAATCTGAATCCAAAGCTGTACATCTCCCTGTAACTAAGATAGCAGATGCCCTTAATAAGAGTTACAACAAATGGAAGTATGCGTTAGGAGTTGCAGCAGTCGCTGTAGGTATAGTCGGAACTATTTTTGGAATTTCATTTTTGGGTAATAATAAAGTTCCTGAGAAGATGATCCTTACGGAAGGCGGTACATTTGTAATGGGGAATGATGACAGGGAATTTGGTAATGGAAGTCCTGTAGCTAAATTAAATTTCAAAATTTGAAAACAAAACAGAAGGAAATATTTTTATGAAAAGTCAATCAAATGATATCATTGATGCTCAATACCTGATTTCAGTTATATTTTGAATTGGAGCAATTGTATTTGTCTACCTGGGCTTTAAGAGTTTGGACCGCGACACAGTAATTTCCAGCAGTCGTGCAATTGCTTATTTTGTTTTAGCTGTTTTTGGTGCTGTTACATCCCTCGCTAATTTGATTATGGTACTACAAAGAAAAAATATTGATTTGTTGGAAAGAATCGTATATCAGAATCATAAACATGACAGGTTTGGTACATAAATAGAAAGAATGCTTTTTCGTGAGGGGGAGATTACCCGTTTTCTACGAACATCAATCCCTCTTCGAGGGAAATCGTATTGGGGGGATGGTGATTTTTCTACGAACATGCCACACGCCAAGGCGTGTTGATTTGGAAATTGATTTTACGCAATCAATCAAAAATCAATAGCATGGGGTTTCAACCCCATGAAAAAAGAAAAATTCCCTCTGATTATTAAATATTGTCGCCCGGACAATCGAGACGATTGTCGCTCCTTTTCCGAAACTCAAAGTTCAGTTCAGCTCATAGTTCATAGATAATAGTCCATACCGTTTTCTTCCCGCATGTCGCCATTGGGGCAATTTCTTAAGATACAGTAAATTAAAAACATCAATTATCGTGTTGACAAAAGGCACACCATTTTGTAAATTTGCACATGAAATATTTTAATTGGAATAAAGAAAAGAATCTTAAATTGAAAATCGAGCGTGATATCTCATTTGAGACTATTCTGCTCCAGATTGAAAATGGCAATTTGTTGGATATATTGGAGCATCCGAACAAAGATAAATATCCAGATCAAAAAATTCTGGTTGTCGAATACCAGTCTTATGCTTATTTGGTACCATTGATTGAATCCGAAGAAGAATATTTTCTAAAAACAATAATCCCTAGCCGAAAGGCAACAAAGCAGTATCTTGGAGATAAAAAATGAAATACGATGAGTTTGAAAAAGAAATTATTCAGGAAATTGAGAACGATGAATGGAAATCCGCTGAAGGGATCGAGTCGCTTAAATCGGAGATGAAATCTGCCGCCAAGGCAACCACCAGGAAAAACAAACGGATTAACATCAGATTAAGCGAAAAAGACATTTCCCTGCTTAAGATACGGGCTCTTGAGGAAGGATTGCCATACCAGACTTTGATCTCCAGTATCATTCACAAATATATTTACGGGAAATAAATTTAACATAAGCCTTTGTATTCTCCCCACATGTCGCCGCAAGGGTTCTACGAACATTAATCCCTCTTCGAGGGAAACATATTGGGAAGATGGTGGGTTTTCTACGAACATCAATCCCTCTTCGAGGGAAATCATATTGGGAGGATGGTGGGTTTTCTACGAACATTAATCCCTCTTCGAGGGAAATTGTGTTGGGAGGATGATGGGTTTTCTACGAACATCAATCCCTCTTCGAGGGAAACGTATTGGGAGGATGGTGGTTTTTCTACGAACATGTCACACGCCCAGGCGTGTTCTCAGGTATTAGGTGCTAGGGATTAAGTATTATTTTTTGTCGGTATATAATGTTTACCGGTTGGACAATCGAGGACGATTGTCGCTCCTTTTCCGAAACTCAAAGTTCAGTCCAGCTCATAGATCATAGTTTATAGCTCCTTATTGTCGCTCCTTTTCCGAAACTCAAAGTTCAGTTCAACTAATAGTTCATAGCTAATAGTTTATAGTTCATACCTGAATATCATCCGGAGTGTAAAGAGTCAGGTTCCTCACTTTGCCGAAGACTTTGTCCGCTGAGGCAAGGGAGGTAATTCCCAGGCGTTTGGCAACTGCAACAAGCAGGGCGTCATTTGTTAACAGCCCGTATCTTCTCTGAATAACAAGGGCTTCCATCAGATCAGCTTTGCCGACAGTTTCGATGTTTATTCCAAGGTTCAGGATGTCTTCGAAAACATTTTCATAAATATAGAGTGAGCGAATAATTTCGGGCTTCTCGCTCAGCTTTCGGGCAGGATTCCCTCCCGTTATTGCTCCGTTGCTTCGTGCTTCTTCAATCATCAAAACATGCATAATCTCTGCTAAAATATGTGATGTCACAAAGCAGTTAATTTCCCCTCCGGCAATCCGGTCAATCAGGTCGACACATTGAGCCGATTTTCTTTGAATTGCGTAAAGAAAGATATTTGCATCCAGCATCAAGGGTTTTGAGGGGTCAATATTCATTAGGTTCATTGGTCGTAGTAGTCCTCTTCAAGATCGGATTTGAGCTGTTCTGTTGAAATATTAAACGGACTTGAGCAGAGTCTTCTCGCAGCCTCTTTCCGTTGTTCAATTTTGGTTGTTTCGATACGATTGTAACTGATTACAGCTTCCTGAACCACATCGCTGATGGTTTTTCCTTCGCATAAAGCCCTTTCCTTGAGTTGCCGCACAACATCTGCATCGAGGATGGTCCCTATTTTTATCCGTTTTGTTTGGCTTTTGTTTGTTCGTTCCATTTGAAATCTCGAATAATTGAAAATACATACGCAATATAAATAGGATGGAGGCAATTGTCAAGACAGTTTCTTGAAATCATGAACAATTAAGAAAGGATGGTTTTTCTACGAACAGGTAACATGCCCAAGCGTATTGATTTGGAAATTGATTTTACGCAATCAAAAAAAACAATAGCATGGGGTTTCAACCCCATGAAAATAATAACAATTCATCCCCCTGTAATTCCACAACATTTACCGGCAGGACAATCGAGACGATTGTCGCTCCTTTTCCGAAGTTTAATATTTCTACACATATGTCGCCCAGAGGGCTCTCTTAGAGATGGTTACCGGAGTTCTACCCATATGTCGCCCTACGGGCTTTTTTTGGATCAGATGACGCTTTTTTCTACGAAGATGTCACACGCCCAGGCGTGTTTTTGTGGAATTGGTGATTCATGGTTTTTCTACGAAGATGTCACACGCCCAGGCGTGTTGATTTGGAAATTGATTTTACGCAATCAATAAAAAAACAATAGCATGGGGTTTCAACCCCATGAATTCAAAAAAACGATCCCCCTGTCATTCCATAATTTTTGTCGGTTGGACAATCGAGACGATTGTCGCTCCTTTTCTGAAGTTTAATATTTCTACACATATGTCGCCCAGAGGGCTCTCTTGGAGATGGTTGCCGGAGTTCTACCCACATGTCGCCGCAAGGGCTCTACGAACATCAATCCCTCTTCGAGGGAAATCGTATTGGGAAGATGATGGGTTTTCTACGAACATGCCACACGTCTTGGCGTGTTTTTGTGGTATTTGGATTGATTGATTTCTACGAACATGTCACACGCCCAGGCGTGTTGATTTGGCAATTGGTTTTACGCAATCAATAAAAAAACAATAGCATGGGGTTTCAACCCCATGAATTCAAAAAAACGATCCCCCAGTAATTCCATAATTTTTGTCGCCCGGACAATCGAGACGATTGTCGCTCCTTTTCGAAAGTGCAGCTTCAATTCAACTAATAGCCCATAGATCATGGTTCATACCGTTTTCTAGCCATATGACGGCCGGAAGAGCTACAATCTTTATTTGCCGAATCCTGAAAATCCTTTAATCCCCTCAATCCTGATTCAGACATGCATTCTTGTATTTAAAAAGCATTTTTGTAATCGCTCTGCACCTTGGCAACAGATTGGGTAAAAAGAGAAACCGGGAATTTCCCGATAGATTAAATGAATGTTCTTTTGGAAACATTTGCCATTTCTTTAAATATATTCGATTTCAAAATAAAATTCAAACCGGATTTTCAAATGTGTCCCTCCTAATTTATTCTACGGTTATTTGTAGCTTGAGGTTCAAAATTTTACTCTTGCTGTTTGAATTTTTGATTTTTTTGTGGTTATAATCTACAAAAAGACATGCTTTTCTGCGGGTTATAAACGCAATTTGGCAAAATTTCCCTTTTTTCTACGAACATGCCACACGCCTAGGCGTGTTTTGGCGGAATTGGGAATGATTGTTTTTTCTACGAACATGTCACACGCCCAGGCGTGTTTTTGCGGTATTTGGATTGATTGATTTCTACGAACATGTCACACGCCCAGGCGTGTTGATTTGCCTATTGATTCGACGCGACCAATCAAAAATCAATAGCATGGGGTTTCAACCCCATGAATGTAAAAACAATCAATCCCCCGGATAATTATATAATCTTTATCGGTTGGACAATCGAGACGATTGTCGCTCCTGTTCCGAAATTCAAGGTTAGCTAATAGTTCATAGATCAAAGTTCATAGCTTTTTCCCCCTTTGGAACTCAACACAATCACTTCTTGTTATTCTTTTATAATTAATCTTGACTTTTTTGTACAGATTCGATAAGTTTACATATCGGATTTAATTTTTTTTTGAAACAAGGACTTTTAATGAGCAATACCGAGATAAATGAGATAGAGCAATTAGCGAATCAGGAGTACAAATACGGATTTGTAACTGATATCGATGCCGACACATTTCCTCCGGGTTTAGACGAAAATGTTATTCGGGCACTCTCTGCAAAAAAGGGTGAACCTGAATGGATGCTCGAGTGGCGACTGAAATCATACAGACACTGGCTAAAACTTGAAGAGCCGAAATGGCCCAATGTAAACTATCCACCCGTCGATTTTCAGGAGATAAGCTACTATTCAGCTCCAAAACAGAAGAAGAAGCTTAACAGCCTCGATGAAGTGGATCCTGAAATCCTAAGCGCTTTTGCGAAACTGGGAATTCCTCTCGAAGAGCAGAAAGTGCTGGCAAATGTAGCGGTCGACGCTGTATTCGACTCCGTCTCGGTTGCCACCACCTACAAAGCAAAATTGAACGAACTCGGCATTATCTTCTGCTCGATGTCGGAAGCGATACAAGACCACGGCGATCTGGTGCGAAAATATCTCGGTTCCGTTGTTCCGGCAGCAGACAATTACTACTCGGCTCTCAATTCCGCTGTCTTCAGCGATGGTTCCTTTGTTTACATCCCAAAAGGCGTCAGATGCCCGATGGAACTCTCGACCTACTTCAGGATAAATGCTGCCAACACGGGACAGTTCGAGAGAACCCTCATCGTCGCAGATGAATACTCCTATGTAAGCTACCTCGAAGGGTGTACCGCCCCGATGAGAGACGAAAACCAGCTTCACGCAGCAGTTGTTGAACTGGTGGCAATGGATAACGCCCAGATAAAATATTCAACCATACAAAACTGGTACGCAGGCGACAAAAACGGCAAAGGCGGCATCTACAATTTTGTGACCAAAAGGGGACTCTGCAAGGGAGTCAACTCAAAAATCTCCTGGACACAGGTGGAAACAGGCTCCGCGATCACATGGAAATATCCAAGCTGCATCCTCTCGGGCGACAATTCAGTTGGTGAATTCTACTCCGTTGCTGTCACAAACAACATGCAGCAGGCTGACACCGGCACAAAGATGATGCACATCGGTAAAAACACCAAAAGTAACATCGTAAGCAAAGGTATCTCCGCCGGACTCAGCAACAACTCCTACAGAGGACTCGTCAGAATCGGAAAAAAAGCAGAAAATGCCCGAAATTTCTCACAGTGCGACTCACTCCTGATAGGCGACAAATGCGGAGCACACACCTTCCCGTACCTTGAAGTAAGCAATCCGACGGCAACCGTTGAACACGAGGCAACAACCTCGAAAATAGGTGCCGACCAGATATTCTACCTCAACCAAAGGGGACTCTCAACCGAGGATGCAGTCAGCATGATAGTAAACGGTTACTGCAAGGAAGTCTTCAAAGAACTCCCCATGGAATTCGCAGTTGAAGCAACCAAACTTTTAAGCATCAGCCTCGAAGGCAGTGTTGGTTAATAAATTAAGAAAGAATTGAACGAAAATGATAGAAATTAAAAACTTAAGAGCAGCCATCGACGGCAAAGAAATTTTAAAAGGAATAAACCTCACCGTAAAACCCGGTGAAGTCCACGCAATAATGGGACCAAACGGCTCAGGAAAATCCACTCTCGCTCAGGTTCTTGCAGGCAGGGAAGAGTATGAAGTTCTCGAAGGCTCCGTCACATTCAACGGCAAAGACCTCCTCGACTTGTCCCCCGAAGACAGGGCAAGGGAAGGTGTATTCCTCGCATTCCAGTACCCGATTGAAATACCCGGCGTATCAAACACCAACCTTCTAAAAAATGCCGTAAACGAAATTAAAAAATACAGAGGTGAAGATCCGCTCGATGCCATGGACTTCCTCAAGATGATCAAAGAAAAAATGAAACTCGTGGAAATGCCGCAGGATCTCCTCAGCCGCTCAGTAAACGAAGGATTCTCAGGCGGAGAAAAGAAGCGCAACGAAGTCTTTCAAATGGCAGTTCTTGACCCCCGACTCGCCATCCTTGACGAGACCGACTCAGGCCTCGACATCGACGCACTCCGCATCGTCGCAAGCGGCGTCAACTCACTCCGCCGTCCCCACAACTCATTCATAGTCGTAACACACTACCAAAGACTCCTCGACTACATCGTACCCGACTTCGTACATGTCCTCTACAAAGGCAGAATAATCAAATCGGGCGACAAATCCCTCGCACTCTTCCTCGAAGATAAAGGATACGACTGGGTAAAAGACCATGTGGAAGAATTCGTGGCAGGAACAATATGAGCGACCAAATCAAAAAATGGTATGTCGATACCTTTGAAAGACTTGAGGCCAACCTGAACGGCGAGACCAAACTCCCCATTCATCAGCTAAGAAAAGCAGCTATCGAAAAATTTCTTGAACTCAAATTTCCTGCCCTTAAAGATGAAGAATGGAAATACACAAACATTTCCCCCTTACTCGGCCATAAATTTGAAGATACAACCGCCAAGTCATTCAAGCCACAGGATGTAAACCTTTCCGATTACTTGTTTCATCGCGAAAACTACTACACAATCGTCTTCATAAATGGCATATATGACCCCGTTAATTCACAGCAACTGGAAGAACCGGGTATAACCCTTTGTAACCTGAAGACCGCTATCAGCAAATATTCCGAGGAAGTTAATCTCCACATTGGAAAATTTGCCAAAATAGAGAATAACATCTTCACAGCCCTGTCAACAGCCTGCATTAATGACGGTGTTTTCCTTAAAGTAAAATCAGGAAAGTCCCTCGACAAACCCGTTCAGATACTCTATGTTAATTCCGGCGGCGATAACCTTTTGATACAACCCCGCAACCTTTTTATAATCGGGAAAAATGCCCGTGCAAAAGTTGTTGAATCATACTACACCCAGGGAAACAGTGTCTACTTTACCAATGCAGTCACCGAAACTTATGTAGATCAGCACGGCAGCCTCGAACACATAAAAATTCAGGAAGAAAGCCTTGAAGCCTTTCACATCTCAACCACAGAAATCGATGTAGAACAGGAAAGCACTTACGCCTCCTACAACATTAACTTTGGAGGTAAACTCGTCAGGAACGACCTCAATGCAAGATTTAACGGCGAACATGCCCATTGCACACTAAACGGACTCTACCTGGCAGATGGACAACAGCACATAGACAATCACACCCTCATCGATCATGCAGTTCCGAATTGCGAAAGCCATGAAATGTACAAAGGTGTATTAAACGACTCCGGTCGGGCAGTATTCAACGGGAAAGTCTTCGTCCGCAAAGACGCACAGAAAACCAATGCCTTTCAGGAAAATAAAAATGTACTTCTCTCCAACGATGCAAGAGTTGATACAAAACCACAACTTGAAATATTTGCCGATGATGTAAAATGCTCACACGGAGCTACCATTGGAAAGTTGAATAACGAATCGATATTCTATCTCAGAGCCAGAGGCATCGGAGAGGAACTCGCAAAAACAATCATTATTAATGCATTCGCAAACGATGCCGTTCATACAATCACGATGGAGGAAGTCCGTCAGAGAATAGAAGAACGGGTTGCCATCAAACTGTCAAAAAATTGAAACCATACAATGACTGAACTAAAAACAACAGCAGCCACCACCCTTTTGGATATCGGGAAAATAAGAGAAGATTTCCCCGTACTCCGCCAAAAAGTCCACGGGAAACCCCTCGTATACCTCGACAACGCTGCCACAACCCAAAAACCCTTACAGGTAATAAATTCATTAACCGAATACTATTCAGACTACAACTCAAACATCCACAGAGGCGTTCACCTCCTCAGCCAAAAAGCAACAGATGAATATGAGAAAGTAAGAACCAGGGTCCGGAAATTCCTAAATGCACCCAAAACCGAAGAAATTATCTTTCTAAGAGGAACAACAGAAGCAATAAACCTCGTCGCCAACTCATGGGGCCGCACCTTCCTCAAAGCCGGAGATGAGATCATCATCTCCGAGATGGAACATCACTCAAACATAGTTCCATGGCAGTTGCTTTGTGAACAGACAGGTGCCACCCTCAAAGTTATACCTCTCAACGACAGCGGAGAACTCATAATCGAAGAATACAAAAACCTCCTCTCCGAGAAGACGAAACTCGTCTCCGTCGTTCATGCTTCAAACACACTCGGAACCGAAAACCCCGTAAAAGAAATAACCACACTCGCACACCGGTACAACGCAAAAGTACTCATAGACGGAGCCCAGGCAGTACAGCACTTTAAAGTCGACATACAAGACATCGGATGCGATTTTTATGCCTTCTCCGGTCACAAACTCTACGCTCCCACAGGAATAGGGGTACTCTGGGGCAAAGAAGAACTGCTCGAAACCATGCCCCCGTGGCAGGGCGGCGGTGACATGATACTCTCCGTCACATTCGAAAAAACCATTTACAACCAGATACCATACAAATTTGAGGCGGGCACACCCAACATCGCAGATACCATAGCCTTGGGAGCTGCAATCGATTATGTCAACTCCATCGGCATAGAAAACATAGCCCGCTATGAAAACGAATTATACCAATATGCCGAAGAAAAATTTCTTCCCATAGAAGGATTAACCCTCGTTGGAACCGCAGCAAAAAAGAGCAGCGTTTTCTCATTTAAACTCGACGACATTCATCCACACGATGTTGGCACAATCATGGACCTCGAGGGAATCGCAATAAGAACAGGGCACATGTGCACACAACCCGTCATGAAAAGATTCGGCGTCCCTGCCCTCTCCCGTATCTCACTCGCATTCTACAACACAAAACACGAAATCGACCTCGCAGCCGCTGCAATCAAAAAAGTAATAGAGGTATTCTCCTGATGAACGACGAACTAAAAGAACTCTACCAGCAAGTCATACTCGACCACAACAAAAACCCCCGGAACTTCAGGAAAATAGATCCCGCAACACACACATCCGAAGGACTAAACCCCCTCTGCGGAGACCATGTTTACATATACCTCGATGTTCACGACGGCATAATTAAGGATATCTCCTTCCAGGGGAACGGATGCGCAATATCAAAATCATCCGCATCCATAATGACAGCAGAACTCAAAGGCAAAACCCTCGAACAAGCCGAACACCTCTTCCGACAATTTCACGACATGGTTACCGGCAAACTCGACGACCCCGAACAAATAGAACAACTCGGCAAACCCGCCATCTTCCTCGGAGTCAGAGATTTCCCCGTACGCGTAAAATGCGCCAGCCTCTCATGGCACACCATGCACGCAGCACTACACCAAAAAGACACCGCAGTCACAACAGAATAAACACATGACAAAAGAAACCGTACAACAACTTCAGGACAAAGTCATAGACACCCTCAAAAACATCTATGACCCCGAAATACCCGTCGACATCTGGGAACTCGGACTCATCTACCACCTCAAATTCGACCTCGAAGCCAACCTCATCGTCGAAATGACGCTCACAAGCCCAATGTGTCCCGTTGCCGAATCACTTCCCTCCGAAGTCGAAACCAAACTCAGAGCAATACCCGGAATAAAAGATGTCAAAATAAAACTCGTATGGGATCCCGCATGGGACAAAGACATGATGAGCGAAGTCGCAAAACTCGAACTCGGATTTTTATAACACAACCTGTCATCACACGACAGAGATACAAACCCCAATAGCAAAAGCTAAAAAGGAGCAAAAATGTTAAATACACTCAGACCACCACTATACGACGAACAATCCGTTCAGCACATGAGAGACGAACTCGTGGCAGTTGGTTTTCAGGAAGCACGCACACCCGAAGCAGTTGATTCCGCTATCCTCAACAACCCCGGGAAAACCGTCCTTTTCCTCATCAACTCAGTATGTGGATGTGCTGCCGGCTCGGCCCGTCCCGGTGTATCCCTTGCCTTGCAGCACAATACAATTCCCGATAAATACTACACCGTCTTTGCCGGTCAGGAACGCGATGCTATAGATCGCCTCAGAAGTTATATCAAATCATTTCCACCCTCTTCACCCTCTGCTGCACTTTTCAAAGACGGGCAGCTTCTCTGGTTTATGCCAAGGCTTGACATTGAAGGCAGAACCGCTGCTGAAATCTCTCAGGATCTCATGGTTGCCTTCGAAAAATACTGTTCTGCCCAAGGTCCTTCCATACCACCTGACGCATTTGACAAAGTAATGTATGCAAAGATGTGCGGCTCCAAAATTCCCCTTTACAAAGGATAATCCCTTTAGATGAAGTTTAGCTCACAGGAAGAATACGGCTTGCGCTTATTGCTTCGTATTGCAAAGCACACTCACACTGAAGGCATGACCATACCTGAGCTTGCAGAAGCCGAGGGGTTGGGAAGTGCAAATGTGGCAAAGCTTCTCAGGGCACTTCGTCTTGGTGGTTACATTGAATCTCTAAGAGGGCAGCGGGGGGGTTACAGGCTCTCCCGTCATCCCTCATCCATCCTTGTGGCAGATGTCATGAACGATCTCGGTGGCAGGCTTTTCGATCACACCTTTTGCACCCATCACTCAGGCATCGATGCCGCTTGCACACACGAAATCAACTGTTCCGTCCGTTCCCTCTGGTCTGTCATCCAAACCGTGGTCGACGCCGTTCTCCTCCAGACAACCCTCCAGGACCTCATGACTAACGAACAATCCCTCCACAAAAAACTCTCCCCCCTCGCACACGACTCCATCTCCGCTTTCCAATCCGTCAAACAACTCAAAAAAGATCTGTCACAATAAATACCCCTTCCTCAAAAAATCCTCTCCTCTGAATTTACCCCTTATTCTCAAAGCAAAAATCTCTAAATTACGGGTTTAAAATCGGGATTATTTTGATGAAAGAGTTATCGAGAGCTACTGCCGTAGTTACGGGTGGTGCCATGGGTATTGGCCTGGCTACCGTAAAAAGACTTCTTGCCGAAGGTGTAACGGTGACCATCTGGGATCTGAACCCCGCCTCAATAGAGAATGCAAAGAAGGAACTCGAGGGGAAGGGGAAAGTCTTTTACCACGAATGTGATGTTTGTGATAAAATTCGTGTTTATGCTCTGGCTGAAACCGCTTTTAAGGAGATGGGAAGTGTTGATATTCTCGTGAACAATGCGGGTTTTGTAAGAAGCGGCTACTTTCATGAGAGACCCGATGAAGAGTGGGAAAAGACAATAGATGTGAACCTCACAAGTTTTATATACACGACGAAGGCTTTTCTTCCCGCGATGTATGAGAACGACAGGGGACATGTGGTTAATATTTCATCCGCCGCGGGAACAATCGGCGTGCCGGGGCTTGCAATGTATGCAGCCACAAAATGGGCTGTATGGGGACTGACGGAATCACTTCGATTTGAGGCTCAGAACCTTGGAAAGAAGGGAGTCAAATTTTCATCGATCCATCCTTCATATATAAGGACGGGAATGTTTGAGGGGGCAAAAATTCCTTTTCCCGGAGGATTGATTGTACCGTTGTTGAAGAGCCATGATGTAATAGCCAGGGCAATTGTGGAATCGGCAATAAAAAAAGGGAGGAATGCACCCAAGCGACCATATACAGTTCATCTTACGCCGAGAATGAGGCTGATGCCCGACTCATGGTTCCAGTGGACTCTTCGATTCCTCAAAGTCACAGACAGCATGAACACCTTTAAAGGGAGAGAAAAATGAGCACTACCGTTTCTTATAATCCTGCAACAGGAGAAAAAATAGGGGAAACACCTCTTAACACGGTTGAGGAACTGAAGGAGGCTGTAGCGAGAGCAAAATCAGCTCAGATAAAGTGGGGTTCATTCTCCTTCGATAAAAGAAGGGATTGTCTCCTTAAAATGAGGGATTATATCTCCGCAAATGCTGACAGATTCTCGGAAACCATAGCAAAGGATGCGGGAAAAACCATCTTTGATGCTCTTTCCACGGAAGTGATGCCATCGGTGCTGGCGGTTAACTATTATGCAAAAAATGCAAAAAGAATTTTAAAACGGAAAAGACTTAAACCGGGAAACATCCTTCTCTCCAACAAAATTTCATATATAGATCGTGTACCCTACGGGGTAATCGGGATTATCAGTCCATGGAACTACCCTTTCGGGATTCCCGTTCATGAAGTGGCGATGGCATTAATAGCAGGGAATGGAGTGGTTCTTAAAGCCGCATCCCAGACACAGGAAGTTGCGAAGCTGATTGAAGAATCGGTTGATGCTGCAGGTTTGCCGGAAGGTTTGTTCAGACTGCTGAATATTCCCGGAAATGTAGCCGGTGATGCATTTATTGAATCGGGGATAGATAAACTTTTCTTCACGGGTTCCGTCCCTGTTGGCAAAAAGCTGATGAAAAAGGCTTCCGAAAAGCTCCTTCAAATCTCCCTTGAGCTTGGCGGAAATGATGCAATGATAGTTCTTGAAGACGCCGATATATACCGCGCTGCTGCGGGTGCACTTTGGGCGGGATTGAGTAACTCCGGACAGTCTTGTGCAGGTGTTGAACGAATCTATGTTCACGAAAAAATTTACACAAAGTTCGTGGATGAACTAAAAAGACAGGGAGCGGCACTTCGGCAGGGACCCGGCACTTCTTTCGATGTTGAAATTGGTGCGATGACAACCGTGAATCAGTTGAAAACAGTTGAATCCCACCTTGAAAATGCAATTTCAAAAGGGGGAACAGCCACACCTCTCGGATCTGTGAAAGGTGATGTCTCAAAAGGTCAGTTCCATACTCCTTATCTGGTTGAAAATGTATCAGGTGAAATGATTATGATGCAGGAGGAGACTTTCGGACCCCTGCTCGGGATACAGAAATTTTCGACATACGATGAGGCAGTTGCACTCGCCAATGATTCAAATCTTGGTCTTACTGCTTCCGTTTGGACAACCGACCGCAGGAAGGGGCATGCACTTGCCTCTCGGTTGGAAGCAGGTACCGTAACCATTAACGACCATCTGATGTCTCACGGACTCGCGGAAAGCCCCTGGGGCGGATTCAAGGAATCGGGTTATGGAAGAACCCACGGATCTATAGGTCTCGAAGCCATGACACAGCCAAGGTGTGTGGTTGATGACATTCTGCCTGGTGTGAAAAGGAACATGTGGTGGTATCCTCACGGGAAAAAGGTTTATGACGGACTAAAAGGAGGATTGGAACTTCTTTATGGAGATTCAATCCCGGTAAGATTTAATGGTGCAATAAACCTTGTTAAAACATTTTTCAGAACATTTACAGAAAACAAATAAGATGGATTTATCGAGTCTGATAAAAAATGCCGGAGTTGTTGGTGCGGGCGGTGCCGGATTTCCGACACATGTGAAATCCGGTTCAAAAGTGGAATTTGTACTGGCAAACGGTGCCGAATGTGAACCCCTTCTCCACAAAGATTATGAACTGATGCTGTTGAAGGCAGAGGAAATGATTGAGGGGATGGCACTTATGATCAAAGCCACGGGAGCAAAAAAAGGGTATTTTGGCATCAAATCGAAAAATGCCGCTGCCATTGAGGCTGTAAAATCAAAAATCGGAAATCACCCGATTGAGATTACCGAACTCGGCGACTTTTACCCCTCGGGAGATGAATACGAGCTGGTTTACACAGCAACGGGAAGACTGATCCCGGCAGGTGGAATCCCTTTGAATGTCGGTTGTGTGGTCAACAATGTAGAGACCCTGATGAATGTTAAGCATGCCGCCGAAGAGAAACCCGTTACGGAAAAGTTTATCTGTGTAGCGGGTGCGGTTAAAAAACCATCGAGTTTCTTTGTCCCTGTTGGCACATCTGCAAGGGAAGTGATAGAGCTTGCAGGAGGGAGCAGCGAGAGTGATTACGCAGTATTTAACGGCGGATTGATGATGGGAAAACTGATGGACAATCTTGATGAACCCGTAACCAAAACAACGGGCGGTTTCATCGTTTTACCAAAAAAGCACCACCTCGTGTTCAGGATGAGTCAGCCTGAATCGAGCTGGCACAGAATAGGAAAATCAGCATGTGACCAGTGCAGCTACTGCACGGAATTTTGTCCGAGATACCTGTTGGGTTATGATGTTCAGCCGCACAAGGTGATGAGGTCGCTTGGCTTCACTTCCTCGGGAGCGGGTTACTGGAATCAAATGGCTGAGCTCTGTTGTTCTTGTGGATTGTGTACTCTTTATGCATGTCCTGAAGAACTTTTCCCCAAGGAAGCATGCGATCAGTCGAAGCGAAACATGCGGATTGAGGGGGTAAAATATGTGCAGAAGCACCCCGTTAAAGTGCATCCGATGAAAGAAGGAAGAAGAGTACCTCTGAAGATGCTGATGAAGAAACTCAAGGTGCAGGATCTTGCAGCCGATACCCCGTTTATTAATGTGAATCACCAGCCGAAGGAAGTGAAAATAAAACTTAAACAGGCTGTGGGTGATGCATCACTTCCCGTTGTCGGATTGCGGGACAGAGTGGCAAAAGGGGACTTGTTGGCGCAGATTCCGGAAGGAAAACTCGGATCAAACATCCATGCCTCCATTTCTGGTACTGTGGTAGATGTAAACAACGATTTTATAAGAATTATTAACAATTAGAAGAACCATGATCAAGAAAAATTCGTTAGGACTAATAGAATTAAGCAGTATTGCCTCAGGGATGCACGCATCAGATATCATGCTGAAAACTGCTGATGTTGAGCTCGTCATCTCGCGCACGATCTGTTCAGGAAAATACATGAGCATTATCGGCGGGGATGTGGCTGCGGTAAGATCATCAGTTGAGACAGCGATTGACACAATAGGATTCGGAGTTATAGACTACTTCATTATACCGAATGTCCATCCCGATGTTTTTCCCGCACTCGCAGGTCATTCAAATGTTGATTTGCTGCAGGCACTCGGAATACTCGAAAGTTTTTCGGTCGCCTCCCTGATTGAAGCCGCTGATGCTGCAGTAAAATCTGCGAAGGTGAGACTGATCGAGATTCGTCTCGCAATGGCACTGGGTGGCAAAGCGTTTTGCACCATCACAGGTGAAGTGGCGGCTGTGCAGGCAGCAGTTGATGCCGGTGCTCAGGTAATACAGGAAAAAGGTTTGCTGGTTAATAAAATTGTGATTCCGCAACCCCGTCAGGAACTGTTGCGTGAAATGATCTGATCTGAAAATTTCACATTCAATCTAAATTGAGACTAAAATTAAGAGATAAAAATGGATATTGCCGAATTAAATGAACGGATAAAAAGCGAGAGCTGGTTTATCGATGAAATGTTGCAGGAGATGCACAAAGTTGTAATCGGGCAGTCCGAAATGCTCGAAAGGTTGTTGATCGGTTTGTTTGCAAACGGGCACATCCTCCTCGAGGGGGTTCCCGGACTGGCTAAAACTCTTGCCATCAAAACCCTCGCTTCAGTGATGGATGCAAAATTTCAGAGGATACAATTCACCCCCGACCTCCTTCCTGCCGACTTGACAGGTACTCAGATTTACAATCAGAAAGAAGGAAACTTCACAATAAGGAAGGGTCCCGTCTTTTCAAATTTCATCCTTGCTGATGAGATCAACAGAGCCCCTGCAAAAGTTCAAAGTGCACTTCTCGAGGCAATGCAGGAAAGACAGGTAACGATTGGAGAAACCACTTTCAAACTCGAAGAGCCGTTCCTCGTCCTTGCTACTCAAAACCCAATAGAACAGGAAGGCACCTATCCGCTTCCTGAAGCACAGGTTGACAGATTCATGCTAAAAATAAAGATTACCTACCCCACCAGAGAAGAGGAACTGGTAATTATGAGGCAAAATCTGTATCAGGATTCCATTGGTTTGAATAAAGTGGTAACCAAAGATCAGATTATGAAAGGGAGACAGCTCCTTAAAGAAGTTTATCTCGATGAAAAAATAGAAAAATATATTCTTGATATTGTGTTTGCCACGAGAAATCCGGGACAGTTCCGGCTTGAAAAACTGAAAGACCTCATTGGATATGGTGCCTCACCAAGAGCCACCATCAACCTCTCCCTTGCTGCCAGAGGCATGGCACTTCTCAGGAGAAGAGGATATGTAATCCCCGATGATGTAAGATCGATCGCGATGGATGTATTGAGACACAGAATTTCGGTGAGCTACGAGGCTGAGGCGGAAGAGATCACATCCGAGTACATCATTAAAGAGATTTTGAACAAAATTGAAGTCCCCTGATATCAATTCGTTTGCAGTTGAAGAAGTTAAGACCGTGAATCCCGAACAAACAGGAAGATAATTGGACACCAAAGAGATACTTAAAAAAGTTCGCCGTGTTGAACTGAAAACGAGAGGCGTGGTTAACGACCTCTTCTCGGGCGAATATCATTCGGTATTCAAGGGGAGGGGTATGACTTTCTCGGAGGTAAGGGAATATTCTGTGGGTGATGATGTTCGAAATATTGACTGGAATGTAAGTGCCCGGTTCGCACATCCCTTCGTGAAGGTATTTGAAGAAGAGAGGGAGCTTACAGTCATGCTTTTGGTTGACATGAGCGGCTCGCAGCAATTCGGAACAAGAAAACAGACGAAGCAGGAACTTGCCGCTGAACTCTCAGCAATATTCGCTTTCAGTGCCCTGAAGAATAATGACAAGACGGGACTCATTCTTTTCACCGATAAAGTTGAAAAGTTTATTCCTCCGAAAAAGAGCCGTTCACATCCCCTAAGGATTATCCGTGAAGTGATCAATGCCGTGCCTGAAGGGAAAGGGACAAACATAAAGGCGGCTTTGGAATATCTCAACAGCATGATCACCAAAAGGGCGATAGTCTTTTTGATTTCCGATTTTCAGGACAGGGGATATGACACCATATTTAAGACGGTTGCAAAGAAGCATGATCTTGTATCGGTGGTTTTGGAAGATGACAGGGAAATCGCACTTCCCAAAATCGGACTTGTTGATTTTGTTGATCCCGAGACAGGTGAAAGAACCACAATCAACACATCCTCACCGGAGTTTCGGAAATACTTTTTTGAGAAATGGCAGTCTGACCGGGAATACCGTGAAAATCTGATGAAAACCTGTAAAGTTGATCGAATTGAGATAAAAACGGGGCAGAGTTATGTAAAACCGTTGACGGCGTTTTTTAAATTAAGGGAAAAAAGGTGGTAGAATGAGGAATAATTTTTTGATTCTGCTTCTCTTTTTTGCGGCAGTCTTTTCAGGGGCGGTTTATTCCCAGGCACCCGATATCAAGCTATCTCTTGAAACGGAGAAAAGGGAATATCAGGTCGGAGACAAGATAGTATTTACATTCCGGCTTGAATACCCGGGAGAGTATAAATTACTGGAGACTCCACTCATCGATTCAATCTCGGCAGCGGGTCTTGAGTATCTGACGACGGATACACTGCAGAATATTGAAAAGAACGGCGTATTCTTCCGTGATTTCAACTACTCCTTTTCAGGTTTCGATTCCCTTGATGTGAAAATTAACAAATATGATTTTAGATTTGTAAAGGGAGCCGATACCCTCGTAAAAAGTACTCCACCGTTTGTTATTAAAATCAGACCGCTCGAAATCGATACAACCAAAGAGATTAGTGATGTGAAGCCTCCAGAGAGAATTCCGTGGGGTTGGCTTGAGTATTCGATTTTGTTTGGCGGACTTGCTCTGGCGGCATTTCTTGGATGGCTGATCTACCGAAGATTCAAGAAAAAACCGGTTGAAGAGAAAATTGTTGAAGAGCCGGTGAAAATATTGACAAATTTCGACAAAGCTCTGGCAAAACTGGAAGAGATTGATCAAAAAGGTTATCTGAGAGAAGGGAGAGTAAAAGAACATTTCAGCGAGGTTTCAGATACGCTCAGATGGTTTTTTGAAGTTGAATTTGGGTTTCTTTCACTGGAAATGACTACACGGGAGACCATCCAGTCTCTCAACAAAAAAGGAATTCAACAGGCCATAATTTCGGGTGTGGATGACTTTCTTACCAGGGCTGACATGGTGAAATTTGCGAAATATACCCCTTCGGAAGTAGAGCAGAGCAACTACATTGCGGGCGCTGTCACACTTCTGAGATCATGTGATAAAAAGAGTTCTGCAGGGAGTCTGAATGTTTAACGGTGCGGGTTTTGCTTATCCATTTGTTTTACTCTTGCTGTTTGCAATCCCGTTTATCCTTTGGTATTTAAGGAAGAAAGGAGAAGGACGGGCAGCCATTCAATACTCCAAGGCGGGGGAGGTAGCCAAGTTTAAGGATATTCGTTCCCGTTTGAGCGACCTGCCCAAATATCTTGACATTGCAGCACTTGCCCTGCTGATAATTGCTCTGGCGAGACCTCAAACTGAACTTTCCGAGGAGAGTGTGTATGCTGAAGGAATAGACATTTGCGTAGTCCTGGATGTATCTGGAAGTATGCTAGCAAAGGATTTCGAACCGAACCGGCTTGAAGCTGCGAAAGTGATTACAAGGGAGTTTATATCAGGGAGGGATAACGACCGTATCGGTCTGGTGATTTTTGCAAAGGAAGCCTTTACACAGTGCCCCCTCACAGTCGATCATAATGCTGTGGTCTCGTTGCTTGATGAGATTCAAAGCGGATTTCTTGAGGATGGTACAGCGATTGGAAATGCTTTGGCAAGCGGTGTTAATCGCCTGAAAGACTCTGAAAGCAAAAGCAAAGTGATAATTCTGTTGACTGACGGTGTTAATAATGCAGGCGAGATAGACCCGAATTCGGCGGCGGAAATTGCCGGTCAGTTCGGAGTAAGAGTTTATACAGTCGGAGTCGGAACCATGGGTGAAGCCCCGTACGATATCCCCGGTCCATTCGGAATGCAGAGGCAGATGGTGCCAGTTGAGATTGATGAACCCCTCCTTCAGAAGATTGCAACAGGAACAGGTGGAAAATATTTCCGTGCCACAGACAATCAGAAACTTGAGAGCATTTATCAGGAGATTGACAGACTGGAGAGAACCAGAATAGAGGTCAGTTCGTTTAAAAGGAAGTCGGAAAAATTTATTTTCTTTGTGTCGGCAGGTTTGGTATTGTTGCTGTTGTCAAGATTACTCGGTTTTACCTGGTTGAGGAGGCTGCCGTAAGATGCTGAAATTTGCATATGACCTTAATCTGGTTTTTATCGTCGCCATAGTGATTTTAATTCCTCTCTTTTTATTCTATTACAGAGCAAAGAAAGAGATAATTTCAGGATTCTTTTCGGGAATGGATCATGAGGGACTGATAGAAAACAAGATATACAACCGGGAACTGATCCGTTTTGGGCTCTTTTTTGTTGCCGGCATTCTGTTGATTTTTACTCTTGCCAGACCTCAGGTCGGTTCCAAAGTTGAAACGGTTAAGCAGACAGGGATTGATGTCTTTTTCCTTCTGGATGTTTCAAACTCGATGGCAGCTGAGGATTTGAAGCCGAGCAGGCTCGAAAAAGCTAAAAATGACATTGAGATCATGCTCAAAAAGATGGCAGGAGACAGAATCGGCATGATCATTTTTGCGGGACAGAGTTACCTGCAATTCCCTCTGACGCTTGATCATTCAATTGGAAAACTGATACTCGGGACAATCGACATCACAAGTGTTGCACAGCAAGGTACAGACATAGCCGGTGCGATGGAGATGGCAGTGAAAGGCTTTTCCTCTTCGAAAAACAAGGGGAGGGCAGTTATAATCTTTTCCGATGGTGAGGATCATGAAAAAGGTGCCGAAGATGCCGTGAAAGCGGCGGCAGGTGACGGAATCAGGGTATTTACCGTGGCAATCGGTTCACCCAATGGTGCAAAAATTCCCATATATTCAGGTGAAACCGTAACAGGTTTCAAAGTGGATGGTGAAGGAAATGAAGTTGTAACGAAGGTAAACGAAGATAAACTGAAAAAACTCGCCTCTCTTGGAGGTGGCCAGTTTTTTAGAAGTGATGACAATTCGGAGTATCTGGCGAAGTTATACGAGGATATCAGCAATCTTGAGAAATCGGAGTTTGGTGCCTTCAAAGTTGTGGAATATGACGAAGTATTTCACTGGTTTCTGGTACCGGCAATTCTTCTCCTGTTCGCCGGATTCTTTATCGGTGACAAAAAAAGAAATTAATACAATCGACTGTAATTAATGCTTAAAATGAAAGTTAATTTTGACAGAAATTGAAATGTTGAGAGATTGATGAGAATATTTATTTTGCTCTTTTTTATGGCTCTCCCGATGATAGCCCAATCTTTAAAAGGCACCAATAATGAAGGTGTTGACAAGTATGAGGGGTGCAAATTCGATGAGGCAATAGGTTTGTTTAAGAAGGGTACCGAACTTGATAATAAATCTGCAATTCCGGATTTTAATCTTGGTGCAGGATATTACAAAAAAGGGAACTACAAAGAGTCGGTTCAGTCGTTCCAAAACGCTTTGGGGAAAAGCAGTGATCCCGATTTTCAGTCGAAGGCGTGGTACAACATGGGGAATGCCCATCTGAAGGCAGGCGATTATCAGGCTGCGGTTGAAGCTTATAAGAATTCATTAAAACTTGATCCAAATGATGCTGATGCCAAATACAATCTCTCCTATTCTCTCAAAAAACTGAAACAAAAACAGGAAGAAGAGAAAAAGAAACAGGACGAGAAGAAGAAAGACGACAAAAAGGACGATAAGAAAGAGGAGAAGAAGAAGGATCAGCCAAAGCAGGACGAGAAAAAAGACGACAAGAAAAAGGACGATCAGAAAAAGGACAATCAAAACAAAAACGAAGATAAAAAAGATAACAAAGACAAAAAAGATCAGCAGCAGCCCAATAATCCAAGACCTGACAAAAATCTAAGTAAAGAGGATGCCGAGAAAATATTGAATGCCTTGAAGGACAAGGAACGGGATGTCAGGAAAAACAAGAAAAATCAGCAATTAAGAGGATTCGGAAGGGAAAAAGATTGGTAATCGCAAGGGTTGGTTATCTTTTTCTGTTTGGAATTCTGTTTTCGCTGACCATACAAAGTCAGAGTGTAAAAGCAACCGTCAGCAGGACAGAAGTTGCTGTCGGGCAGGAGTTTGAGCTCTCCTTCAGTTATGAGATGAAAACCACGGGTGATGTCCGGTTTACTCCCCCAAATCTTGGAAACTTTTATGTTTTCTCGGGACCAAACGAGTCAAAACAGACCTCGCTCGTTAACATGGACCTTCATGTAAGTGGCAGTTTCTCATATATTCTTTCTGCAAAGAAGGAGGGTACTTATGAAATTCCGGGAGCACTTCTAAAAATTGACGGCAGAACCTTCCGCACCAATTCAGTGAAAATTATCGTAAAAAAAGGTGCATCTGCAAGAAATCCTCAGGCAGATAATAACACCGCGGGACTTGAAAACGAAATTTTTATCAGGACGATTGTGAACAAGCAGTCAGCCTACCTTGGCGAACAGATAACGGTTGATTACAAACTTTATTTTAATCCGGCGCTTCAACCTGATAATCCAAACTATGTCAAGCTGCCGACTTTCGAAGGCTTTTGGGCTGAGGAACTTGATATGCCCGGAAAGATTCTGCTAGATCCTGAAATTTACAACGGCAAAACCTACTATTCAGGAGTTGTAAAAACCGCCGCTCTTTTTGCCACAAAGACAGGTACAATTGACATTGCTCCGTTGATTTTGACCATACCTGTAAATGTTTCGTCTGCAGGTAATCCGAACGACCCCTTTAATGATCCATTCTTCAGGAATTTCCAAAAAGTCGATTACAAGATGACTTCCTCTCCTGCGAAGGTTGAGATACTCCCTATTCCTGCAGACCTTTCCAAAATAAATTTTTCCGGTGGAACAGGTAGTTTCGACATCAAAACCTCCACCAAAAAACGGGTCTTCAAAAAAAATGAACCGATCAGGTTTGAGATAGTTATCACAGGGAGAGGAAACATAGAACTGGTGGATGCCGGAAAGGTGGAATTCGACAAAAGTTTTGAGGTGCTCGACCCCAATATCGACAAAAAGATCAATCGTCAGGGGATAATCTCAGGCAGTAAAACTATTGAGTATGTTTTGATTCCAAGGGATGGCGGAAAATATGTCCTCCCATCAGTCGAGTTCAACTATTTCGATCTTGAATCCAAAACGATTAAAACCATAAAAACAGAAGAAATTCCGGTCACCGTTTCTACGGACTCCTACAATGAGGGTGCAACGGGCGCAGACACTGAAGAAATAGATATTTACACCGGACCCGTCGGGTTATCCGGGGACTATCCGTTATATCCGACTCTCTGGTTGATTTCTTTTCTGTTTCTGATTCCTGCCGCTGGTGCAGTGGTATTCATAAAAATGAAAATACGGGAAGAGGAGAGATTGAATGATCCTCTGTTGAAGCTCAGGCGCGCAGCTCAGAAGATTGCAAAGGAGAGACTTGCAAAAGCAGCCGCTTTGATGAACAGCGATGGATTTGATCAGTTTTACACCGAGACGGCTAGTGCCCTTGAGGGATATCTTGAAACCAAATACAAACTGCAGAAAATTGAATTCACTTCGGAAAAGGTTTATTCTACACTTTTAACCTCGGGAACCGATGAAACACTTGCTCTTGAGGTGAAAAAACTTCTTGATGAATGTGAAATGATGCGGTTTGCTCCCGTGGATGGTAAAAGGGAGCGAATGAGAGAATTCTATGACAGGACTTCAAACATCATTTTAAAGTTTGAAGGGGCTGAGTCATGAAACACTTCATTATGATTAAATTGACGACTCTGGTTCTCTTTGCAATCCTTGTCCCAAATTTGAGTGCTCAGGACAGTGCTTCTATCAAATTTGAAGAGGCGAACAGACTGTTTAAAGATAAAAAATACTCTTCAGCACTGAAAATTTATGAAGAACTGACAAAAGAAGGTTACAAAGGGGAGGAACTCTATTTTAATCTTGGGTACACATACTCGAAAACAGGGGAAACTGGAAAGAGTATCTTAAACCTTGAAAGAGCCCTTCTTTTTAATAAAAACAATTCGCGAGTGAATGCCCTCCTGGTTAATGAGCACCTAAAAATAAAGGAGAAGATAGTCAGGCTGCCCGATTTTTTCATTTTCAAGTTCTTCAAGGATGTAGCAGTCATATTGGACATTTGGGTGTGGCTGTTCATTGCACTGTCCGCCTATATTGTTTTACTGGTTTTTGTTTCCGGTTTCATTTTTAAGAAGAGTTATGCCGGTAAACGAAATCTCAGTCTTTTTTTACCGCCGATTCTTTTGGTTCTCCTCTTTTCGGTTTCATCACTATTCATTAGCTACGAAATGGCATCGAATGTCAATGAATGTGTGGTAATTTCCGAGAATGTCCATCTTTATTCTGTGCCTGAGCAGGGAGGTAACAAAGAAGGGCTGATCTCGGAAGGGAATAAACTCGAAATTTTGGAAGTGTTGACTGACTGGTACCGGGTAAAACTTCCAAACGGCAAGGAGGGCTGGATTCTTAAAACAGGAGTCGAAGAGGTCTGACTTCTTTGTCTCTTCAAATCATTATATTAACTTTGGGGTTCAAAGAGTAAAAATTTAGCATCAAAAGAACCAAGTCGAGACCATAATTGACGATCCTTCGAATTATAGCCCTTGTAATTTATGTAACTGTAGTTTCCATTTATGGAATAATTACACTTCCTTTCGATAAAAAACACAACATTTACTTCAAACTTGCCAGAGTTTTCCCTTGGGGAATCCTCAAGATCAGTGGTGTAAAACTGGTGGTAACGGGTACAGAGAACATTGACAAGGAACGGGCTTATGTCTATGTGCCGAATCATTCGGGGCTCTACGACATACCTGCCATGCAATACTCCGTACCAAACAGGATGGTGATGATTTTCAAAAAGGAACTGGGGCGTATCCCGTTTTTCGGATGGCAACTTGTGATGGGACCCTACATTTCAGTTGACAGAAAAAATCCCAAAAGTGGCATGCAGAGTATCGAGGAAGCAGACAGACTGCTCAATGAGAGGAAATACTCGGTTCTTCTATTTGCCGAAGGAACAAGGAGCAAGGATGGCGAGGTGCATGAGTTTAAGCGAGGAGCTTTCTATCTTGCAGTCAAGGTTAAGCATCCAATTGTACCTGTTACGATCGTGGGAGCCCGTGAGAGGGTTAATGCAGGGGGAAAATTTAAAATTGTACCCGGGACAATATATGTTCATTACGACAAACCGGTATTTCCTCCGGAAGGAAACATTGGTAAAAAAGAGGAACTTGAGTTGATGGAAAAGGTACGAAACAAAATAATTGAAAATAAAATCAGGATGGAAAATGAGCGTAACAGTTGATGATGTAAAATACATCGCAAAACTTTCAATGCTTCGTTTCGATGAGCAGGAAATTGAGCAGTTTACACGGGAGTTCAACAAAATAATCGAGTATGTTGACCAGTTGAATGATCTTGATCTCTCTGATATTGAACCGCTTTACCACCCGATTGAGGGGAGTGAGCCCACACTCAGGACTGATGAGACTGTACCCTCATTAGATCATGAGAAAGCCTTTAAAAATGCGCCTCAAAGGGAGGGTGACCATTTTGCAGTACCAAAAGTGATCAGTTCCGGGAACACAAAGTAAAAAGCACAATCAAATTTTCCGTTAATTGAACGGCAAAAAGCACAGAATATAAAGAAACCTTATGAAAATAACAGCAATCATCCCTGCAAGGTACGGTTCCACCCGTCTTCCGGGGAAACCTTTGGCTCAGATACTTGACAAACCGATGATTGAGTGGGTTTACAAAAGCGTCAGGAAATCGAGACTTGTTGAGAGAATTATCGTGGCTACAGATGACCAAAGAGTTTACGATGCGGTAAAGAATTTTGGCGGTGAGGTTGTGATGACACCTGAGGATATGCAGACGGGGTCTGACCGTATCGCTTATGTTGCAAATCAGCTTCCCGATGCAGAGATAGTTATAAATGTTCAGGGGGATGAGCCATTTATTTCCGGGAGTATAATTGATGACGCCGTTATGCCTCTCCTTGTTGATCCAAAACTTCAGGTTTCCACATTAGTCAAAAAAATAACCACACAGGATGATCTTAACAATCCATCAGTGGTGAAGGTTGTTTTCGATAATTTCAGCAACGCAATTTATTTTTCCCGGTCACCAATTCCTTACTTGAGGGAGGGCGATTTAATTCAGTCCGCGCTCGATTCGGGAAGGTTTTATAAACATATTGGCTTGTATGTTTACCGGAAGGAATTCCTTCTTTATTACACACGGCTTCCGCAGTCGTCACTGGAAGATGCAGAGAAACTGGAGCAATTGAGGATTCTTGAGAACGGATACGATATCAGGGTAGTGGAGACCGAGATTGAAAGCATATCTGTGGATACGGCTGAAGACCTCTACAAGGCAAGAACCTATGCGTTATCATTTTCCTAAAAAAATTAAAGAGTTTTTATATTTGCGATGAATTGTATATTTTGCGACATTATAAAAAATGATAATCACGAGGGACTGATATACCGGGATGACAGGGTGGTATCATTTCTCGATATCAGGCCTTTGAGCTACGGACATACTTTGGTGGTGCCTGTGGAGCATCACAAAGATTTCAGGGAAATGCCCGTGGAGATGATGGGTTATTACTTTGAAATGGTTCAGAAGATCGCACTTGCCGTCGAAAAAGCCACGGGTGCTCACGGGTTCAATATAATTTGCAACACAGGGGAAGCTGCCACGCAGACAGTATTTCATCTTCACTTTCACATAATACCAAGATTTCACGACGATAATATTTTCAAACGGCTCGATTTTAAAAAGTATGATGAAGTAATCACAATGCAGTCGTATGCCGAAAAAATCAAAAAACATTTAGAATAATACGAGAGATTAAATGGAGAAGAAGATCAGAGTTTTAGTCGGCAAAGCGGGACTTGACGGCCACGACAGGGGAGCGAAAGTAATTGCCGCTGCACTCCGGGATGCAGGGATGGAAGTAATCTACACCGGATTGCGACAGACTCCCGAAACCATTGTGGAAGCAGCACTTCAGGAAGATGTGGATGTAATTGGTCTGAGCATACTTTCAGGTGCGCATATGACTCTTTTTCCTAAGGTTCTTGGCTTGATGAAGGAAAAGGGGATAGACGATGTACTTTTGACCGGGGGTGGAATAATCCCCGAGAGTGACAAGGAAGCATTGAAGAAGATCGGGACGGGAGAGATTTTTACACCCGGAACACCGACTCATGAGATAGCTGATTACATAAAAAAATGGTGCGAGGAGCATCCCCGCGACTAACTCACACAACTAAAGAGTGAGAATCAAATGAAAAAGTTGTTTGTACTTTTTTCCCTTTTGATCATTGGGTTAAATGCCCAGTCGTTAATTAAAACCATCCCCCTGCCCGCCACAGCATACTATAACAGTGCGTATGGACTCGTTTTTGCAAACGGGAATTTGTGGCTTTCCACATCAAGTTCCACAACCGGTTTGAAAAACAAACTTATAGCCATGGATACACTTGGGAATGTTGTGGACAGCATCATGATTAACTACCCGACAATAAGGGAATCGCAGGGCTTGGGCTGGGATGGAACAAATTTCTGGTATAATGAAAGACTTACCTCGCGCCACAACTTCAGGAAGGTAACCACGACCGGTGCCGTTCTGGATTCGATAATCATGCAGACATATTTTATGGGTGGCACTGCCTGGGGTGATGGTGGCTTATGGTTTTCCGTTTACTATCCCAACGCTCAGGCGGGAGTTTACAAAATTGATGTAGCCACAAAGCAACTTGTGGATACACTTCCAGTTTTTGGATTGCAGCCCCAGGGAGTTACAGTCAAAGGCGACACTCTGTTTTATGTCATGGAAAATTTTGAGGGTGATGCTGAAAGAATTTATGCAGTAAATATTGCAACCGAGGATACCCTTTTCTCATTCCCCGTACCAAAAGGGACGGGAGCAAGCATTTCACCTCGCGGTCTCGCATGGGACGGGAAATATCTTTGGCTTCTTGCCCGGATGCTGAGCGGAACACAACGGGCACTGTATAAGTTTGATCTTGGTGGAAACGGAACACCGCAGATTCAGGTTGTCACTTCCTCCATTGAGTACGGTAATGTGCAGATAGGTTCTTCTTCATCTTCACAATTGTTCCTGAACAATGTCGGAACAGCTCCTTTGATAATTGATTCGCTGAAATTTTCATCACCTGCATTTTCGTCCTCCACTGTTTTCCCTGTTACAATTCAGCCTAACCAAATTACGCCTTTGGAGGTTAAATTTACACCAACAGACCCTGAATACTATAAAGACAGTGTGCTGATCTATCATAACGACATCAATTTTGCATTTTCGAAAACAAAACTGAACGGGCGTGGAATTTATGTTGGACCTGTAATCTCCGCTTCTTCTACATCCCTCGACTATGGAAACAAACGGGTAAGGAGTTCGGGTTATCAGGAGATAACTTTCAGCAACACAGGTTCAGCAAAGATAAATGTTGATTCCATCAGGTTCGATACTGAGACATATTTTATTCCCAAGACTCCATCGAATTTTTCAATTGATTCAGTCGGGTCGGTCTCCTTCAGAGTTTGGACAAATCCCAAGACATACGGATTGCACCAGGATACACTCAGAGTGTTTTCAAATGCTTCGAATGCGATACAGTTAAAAATTCCGCTTGTTACCAATGTGACGGCAGTCGATTCCTCATTGGGAGCAAAATACTGGGAGGGTATAATTCCCGACAATCCAAAGACGAGTGCAGATGATTTATCCGCCAAATATATTAAAAAAGCGGGCGATCTAAATGGGGATGGCATCGCAGATATGATAGTTGCTACGGACAACTATTTTACCATCGCTTACAACGGCAATTCCTCTGTGAGTGCAGATATCCTCTGGATGTTCAATTCCTACAGAAACAACAATGATGCGGGTTCGGTTTCCCGCGTCGGATCGCTTCAACCCGTCGCAGATGTAAACAATGACGGTATAGGAGATGTCTGTATCGGTACAGCAGGCGGAAGCGAATATGTCTATATGATTGATGGTGCCACAGGTGAAAAACTGTGGGAATTTGGTGATTCGGTCAATTATGATCTGGGAGATGTAAATGGCATAGATGGCAGGCGTGACTGGAACAATGACGGTACAATTGATATTTTGGCGACTGCAAGCGGAAATGAATTCAATGGAAGTGGACGCTTTTCGACCTATCTGCTTGACGGGAAGACCGGGGCACAAATCTGGAGAATTGACGATTCACCTAGCAAAAAGATGAAGGATGCGGTTGTCTCTTTCCCCGGTGGTGGTGCGTTCACAACCCGTGTATCAAACGCAACTGCTGCGGAGATATATGCTTTTAATGACCTTGCTCAACGGTTATGGACTTACAATACAGATGCATCCTGTTGGGCTCTCGATGTGCTTTTTGATACCATAGCGAACAAACGCTCTGTGATAGCCGGGGATATTGCGGGGAAAGTCTATTCTGTTGATGTATCAACCGGCACACTGAACTGGACAGGTCAGGTCGGAGGTGGATTTATCGAAGACCTTATCATGATCAGCGATATTGATAATGATGGTGTATCAGATGTTCTGGTACAGGCACTTACTCCTTACATTTATGTGCTGAGTGGGAAAAGTGGAGTTGCAATCACTGCCATTCCGACAGGAGGTAACAACCTGGGTGCAGGAATTCTCGGAGATTTGACTGCTGACGGATATCCTGAGATCGGGGTCGCTTCCCTGGACAATAAAATCTATGTTTTTGGAGGCAAGAACAGCGACACCCTCTTCACTTACGCTTTTGGCGGTGGCTCCAACTCATACGCTGCAGAGGCGATTTGGAGAATGCCTGACATCGACCTTAACGGGACACTCGAGTTTATGGCGGGTTCCAGAGATGGAAAAGTTGTCGCTTTTTCGGGTGGTTTCGACATACCTGTCGGGATAAAGGGTGATTACACCCAAATTCCTCAGGAGTATGAACTTAAACAAAATTATCCGAATCCGTTCAATCCATCGACAATAATCGAATTCCGGACTGCATCCGCAGGGCAAGTGAGTCTAAAAATTTATGATATTCTTGGCGAAGAAGTTGCGACTTTGGTGAACGAAGTGAAACCTGCGGGTACCCATTTTGTTCAGTGGACGGGTAAGAACAGTGCCGGAATTAATGTTCATTCGGGAATTTATTTTTACACCATAAAGGCGGGAGATTTTTATTCCACCCGTAAAATGGTGATGCTTAAATAATCCAATAATGCAATAATCCAATAATGCAGTAATGTTGATTGGTCTGAAAATATGATTAAGAGAATTCTTTTATTTATTCTGGTTACGGTTAGTGTAACCTTTTCGCAGAATCTTAAATCTCCGAACGGGAGACTCGAACTTGACTTTATGATGAGCAAGGGAGGGATTCCGTTTTACACATTGAAGTTCGATGGTAAATATGTCGTTAAAGAGTCGGCGCTGGGAGTCGAGATAAAAGATGATCCCGGTTTTGTGAATGAACTTAGCGAGCTAACGGTTGAGAATTCCTCGTTTGACGAGACCTGGAACCCTGTTCTTGGTGAGGTTAAAGAGATTCGAAACAACTATAATCAGCTAAAAGTGACTTTAAAGCACTTTACTACAAATAAACAAATGGCGATAGTCTTTCGACTCTTTAATGATGGACTCGGTTTCCGGTACGAATTTCCCGAGATGGAAAATCAGAGGTATTTCACCATAATGGGTGAGAAAACTCAATTTGTGATGGCGGGTGATCATAAAACTTTCTGGATCCCCGGTGATTTCGACAGCAACGAATATCCATATATGACGAGCAAGCTGAGTGAAGTTGATGCAGAAAAAGGACAGGGCTTTTTTGAGATAAGTACCCGCGCGATTATAGCTCCGAACGCTGTTCAAACCCCACTTATGATGAAATCGGCAGACGGCCTTTACATTAACATATTTGAAGCTGCCGTAACAAATTATCCTGTTATGCATCTTCTTGTCGATAAGAAGGAATTCGCCCTCTCAGCAGTTTTGGCGCCCGATGCTGTTGGCAACCCTGCATATATGCAGGCACCGTGCTCTACTCCATGGAGAACAGTTATTGTTTCAACCAAAGCGGAAGATATTCTTTCCTCGAAAATGATCCTCAATCTGAATGAACCATCAAAAATTGCAGATGTAAGCTGGATTAAAGGAAACAAGTATGTCGGTATCTGGTGGGAACTGCATGTCGGAAAATCGAGCTGGAACTACTCTGACATTAACAATGTAAAGATTGGAGAAACCTTCTGGGCGAACTTGAAGCCGAACGGCAGACACGGAGCCACAACGGAAAGAACCAAATATTATATCGATTTTGCAGCCAGAAACGGTTTCGACGGAGTTCTGGTTGAAGGATGGAATGTTGGCTGGGAGGACTGGTTCGGTCAGTGGAAAGAGAATGTTTTTGATTTTGTAACTCCATATCCCGATTTCGATGTAAAAGAGTTGCAGAACTATGCCAGATCGAAGGGCGTGAAACTGATAATGCACCATGAGACGAGTGCCTCTGCAACAAATTATGAGAGAAGACTTGACGATGCCTTCCGTTTTATGAAAGAACACGGATACGATGCTGTAAAAACGGGATATGTTGGCCGGATTATCCCAAGAGGTGAGCGGCATGACGGACAATGGATGGTTGCTCATTACTTCAGAGTGGCAGAGAAAGCCGCCAAATACAAGATAATGGTTAATTCACATGAGTCGCACAGACCCACCGGACAGTCACGAACCTGGCCAAACTGGTTCGCAGCGGAAGCAGCGAGAGGGAATGAGTTTAATGCCTGGAGCAGGGGAAATCCGCCTGAGCACGAGACCATTTTACCATTCACAAGACTTATGGGCGGTGCGATGGACTACACCCCCGGAATTTTCCAGATAAAAATGGATTATTATACCCCGGGAAGCAAGTTCCAGGTACATACCACACTCGTAAAGCAAATGGCACTTTATGTTACGATGTACAGCCCGTTGCAAATGGCAGCAGACATCCCCGAAAACTATGAAAAACACATGGATGCGTTTCAATTTATTAAAGATGTTGCAGTTGACTGGGATGACACGAAGATACTTTCTGCCGAGCCAGGAGATTACCTCCTGATAGCAAGGAAAGCCAAAGGGAAAAACGAGTGGTATATCGGAGGAATCACTGATGAAAACGCACGGGAGATGGAAATATCGTTCGATTTTCTCCCTGCAGGAAAATCATTTACCGCTGACTTCTACATGGATGGAGACGATGCAAGCTGGGATAAAAACCCCATGAAATACAAAATCGAAAAGAAAACCGTAACCTCCACTTCCAAAGTAAAAGTTAAACTTGCCCCTTCGGGAGGGGTGGCAGTAGCTGTTAAGTTATGACTTATGAGTTATTAGTTATTAATTGAATGAGTTCTCAAGGTTAAATCATAATTCATAAGTCATAACTAATAATTCAAGGAAGTTTATGCTTCAAAAGCCATTGATAGATTTCCGGATTTGAATAGGTGGCATCCCATGCATTGTGGTTGCCACCTTCGTAGATAGTGAGTATGGCTTCAACGCCGCATTTCTTTGTGGCATTTATCATCTTTTCAGATTCGGAAAGCGGTACCACATCATCTTTGTCCCCATGAAATGCCCAGGTTGGTACACCACCAACTTCACAAATCCGATGGGGGAGTCCACCGCCGCAAACGGGGATTATTGCTGCTATTCTTTTTGGTGCCTCCAGAGCCATTGCCCAGGTTCCATATCCACCCATGCTTAAGCCGGTAACATAAATCCTCGATTTGTCAATCCTGTATTTTGATTCAAGAAGATCGAGCAAGGCTACAAGGTCCGGTCCTCTCCACCACTCGTCAGGTTTGCATTGAGGAGCTATGACAATGAAAGGAAATTTCTCACCTTTTTCAATATGTTTCGGCACACCATGTTTTTTTACCAGTTCAAGATTGTTTCCTCTTTCGCCTGAGCCGTGTAAAAAAATCAGGAGAGGAAATACCTTGTCACTTTCAGCATAACCGTCCGGCAGGTATTCAAGATAGTCGAACGAAACTTTTATTTCAACTTTACCGGAGATTTGCTGTGGTTTCATAATCTGAGGGAAAATGGAACCGGATAGAAATAATATCGCAAGGAGAGTAAATTTTTTCATTTTTTTTCGTCTTTTCAATTTATTTTAACACACTATACAAACTTAAAAAAAAACCAACTGTTGAATAGCAAATCAACTCAGCACTTTAGTTAGATTTAAAATAAAAAAGCTGCCGGGGAGCACCGGCAGCCTTTAAGCTACTACTTTTCACGATTCACACATTTATCTGTTCAAACATCTTCCGTCTCTAAAGCCTCTTCCGCCACCGCGATGAAATCCTTTCCCTTTTCCGTCACAGTTTCCACAGTCACCTCTGAATCCCATTCCACCTTTTCCGGGTCTGTCCGCTCTGAATTCATTCCACTTGGCTTTTTGTTCTTTTGTGAGAAGGTCATAGACATCCATTTGATGGTTGGCTCTTGAATTCTGCAATGACTCGTGAATTTTTGAGATTTTGGCAGTCATGTTAAGGTATTCAGTTCTGGTGTATTCACCTTTGGATAAAAGCTGTTTCATCTCTATTCTGGCTTTTTCGAGCTCAGCTCTGAGATCAATCATCTTTTTCAGGTGATCATTTCTCAATGCCTCAATTTTTGTTTCCTGATCTTTGGTGAGGTCAAGTTTTTCCATCATTCTGCCGCGTCCGGGACCATCGAATCCGGGTTGGGCAAATGTCGTTGCAGGTAAGACAAGTAATATTGCAAGGACGATAACCATAGATGAGATTAGGTGTCTCATAATTTATTCTCCATTTGTTTTGAATTTATTAACTTTCTGATCATGTGACATGATGAAGAGAGGGGAGGGTTTAAATGTGCATTTTATTTCTGTTGCTTTTTCTTTGAGTGAATTTGCATCGGAAAAATTGTTATATTTTGGTTAAACCAATTACGATGTTTGAATGTCAAACGAATAAATTCACTAAAAGTTATTGATGACCGACGAAGAATTAGTAAAGAGATTTCTTAACGGCGAGGAATCAGCATTCAATTTGCTTGTTAGAAAATATCAACAGAAGATATACTGGCATGCCCGGCGACTTACTGGCAACCATTTTGATGCTGATGATATTCTGCAGGAAGTTTTGTTGGTGATTTACAGCAAGTTGAAGGACTACAAGTTTGAGTCGTCATTATACACATGGATATTTAAAATAACTTACACAAGGTCCTTAAATCTTATTAACAAAAACAAGATTAAAAGATTTTTTTCAATCGGGGATGAGGATACACCTGAAATAAGTGGTGATGTGGATGTGGTTAGAGATGTTGAAAACAGGGAAAAACTCCTGTTACTTGATAAAATATTGAAACAACTGCCTGTGAAACAGCGCGAGGTGTTTGTGATGAGACACTTCGATGAATTGAGCTATGAAGAAATAGCCGAGATTACCGGGAAAAGCACAGGTGGACTGAAAGCAAACTATTTTCACGCTTTAAACAAAGTCACTTCTCTGATGGAGAAAGAGTATGGAAAAAAAGAAACGGATCTTCGAATATTTGGACAACAAGCCGGGTAAAGCCGGTACTTCAAATTTCGAAGCTGACATAAAAGAAGACGATGAACTCTACAGCGAGTATGTCAAGGTGAAAGACTCGCTTTTGAAACTTGACAATCTTGCTCAGGTTGAGTCTGACACTCTCTATTTTGAGAATGTTTTGCCGAGATTCAGAGAAAATCTTGAACTGAAAAGGCAAAAACGATTCTCACCGGTTTTTGCAAAACTGGCTGCCGGGCTCGCGATTCCCGTTTTGGCAACGGTGCTGTTTATAGCCCGACCTTGGGATACGCAGATTCAAGTGCCTGCAACGGTTGAAAAGGAAAACACAGTGGCAACATCTCCCGGAATCAAAACAGAGACACCTGTTGAAGAGGAACAAAAAGAGTCTGTTGCCGTAAAACCGCAATACCGATATACTGCATCGCAATCGAATAATTCACCTGTATTGGAAAAAAGTGACAAAAATGAGATTTTGCTGGGTTCCACTACTCTGGTAGATGATGCAACACTTGCTGCGCATGCAAAATTTCATGAGGCATACAATTCGCTTCTTGAAATGAACACCACAAGTTTACTCGAAATTGCCGACAAATATGGAATTTCGCTGGATGAAGTGGTTCAAAACTTAAGTGACGAGGAAATCGAAAAACTTTCAGGACAAATAGACCCAATTGTTAATTGAGGAAAAATCATGAGATATATTTTATTATTTATTTGCATTCTTTTTTTGTTGGATGGAGCTGCGAACGCACAACCCGGACCCGGAAAGGGAAAATTCAGGAACCGGGGAGGTGACCCGCTCAAGAAGCTCGAACAGCTTGAAAAAGTAAAGTTAATAGAGGTGCTCGATCTCGATGAGCCTAAGATGCTAAAGCTTTTCTCGAGGCGCGGAGATCACAAAAAGATGATGGAAGAAAGGAATGAATTTGCTGACAAGTTACTCGACCAGATGGAAGACCTGATAGCAGCGAATAAAAACAGCTCGAAAGATGAGGAATTGAAAGCAAAGATCAGTGAGTTCAACAGCTACATTGATGAGTCGCACAAACTTCAACGGCAGTTTGTTATGTCTCTGTCTGATCTTCTTTCACCTGAAAAACTTGCCAAATACATTGTGTTTGAGAGGAATTTCCGCAGAGAAATCAGAGATATTCTAAAAAAAGATTAAAATATTGGAAAAGCTATTTGCATAAAACCGCAGAAAACCTTAAATTTACAGTCTAAATTCTGCGGAAGTGGCGAAATTGGTAGACGCGCACGTTTGAGGGGCGTGTGGGGAGACCTGTACGGGTTCAAGTCCCGTCTTCCGCACCAGATTTACAAAAGCAGTCCTTAATCGGACTGCTTTTTGTATTTTAAAAGATGAGTTTTACTTAATTAGGAGAATGGTTGGGAGAAATCACCTGGTCATTAATTTTTCTGTTAATAATAGCTGTATCCGCCAGTACAACTGAGATACTATCCCGGAATGGCAACCTGGAGAAGAATACCGGCAGGAAAGTTCTTCATATTGTAGCCGGAACGCTTGTTTCCTTCCTTCCTTTTTTTATAAAATTGCCAGCGACTCTCCTTGTTATTGGATTCACCGTACTGATTCTCCTTTATTATCTCGTCTCAAAGAATAAACTCACCGGTATCGACGATTTGGAGAGAAAAAGCTGGGGGATTGTTTATTTCCCGGTCTCATTTATTATACTTATTCTGTTTTTCATACCTGACAAACCTGAAATATTTACCCTCGGTTTTCTAATAATGACATTTTCAGATTCTCTCGCTTCGATTTTCGGTAAAAAGGTGAAAAGCAGGGAATATCACCTGACCAAAGACAAAAAATCGGTCGCCGGAAGCATCACATTCTTCCTTGTTTCAGTCGTTATTCTAACACTTTTCATTCTATACGGAGACCGGACTCCTGATCACAAGTACAGTCTGTTGTTTGTTTTTTCTTTTATCCTGATAATTGCCTTCACAGCAACTCTCCTCGAAGGACTGTCTTCAGCAGGTCTGGACAACCTGACAGTCCCGGTTGGAGCCGCATTTCTGGCAAATATCTTTTTAAGTTCTCCTTTGTCTGGTATTGAAGTGTCGTTATTGACCGGATTTTGTGCATCGCTTCTCGTGGGTTGGCTGTCATTGAAATACAGATTCCTTACAAGGGATGGTGTGGCGGGTGCCATCATTCTTGGTACTTTCGTTTTTGGTTTCGGTGGACTGCAGTGGACAATCCCGGTACTCTCTTTTTTCATCCTGTCAAGCATTTTATCCAAAATCCGACTGAAGCGAAATGGGGAAGTTGAGGAGAGATTTGAGAAGTCGGGGACCAGGAACATAGGACAGGTGCTCGCAAATGGTGGGATCGGCGGGTTAATCCTTCTTTTGGAAAGCTATTTTCAGTCGGGCTGGCTCTATTATCTGTTTGTTTTGAATTTCGCAGCAGTCTGTTCGGATACCTGGGGGACTGAATTCGGAACAATGTGGAAAACGAAGACAGTTTCACTTCGAAATTTCAGAGAAGTCCCGCAAGGATTATCAGGTGGTGTGTCTCTGCCCGGTACAGTTGGTGCACTCGGAGGTGCCCTGATGGTAGTAATAAGTTCATATTATTGGACAGGCGATTTATTTATATTCGTAGTTCTGATTACACTTGGTTTTGCCGGCAGCATCATAGACTCACTGTTGGGAGAGTACCTGCAAATTCAATACCGGTGTGTCAAATGTGGTATTGTAACTGAAAGAAAATCACACTGTGATCTCTCAACTTCCCGGCACAAAGGTTTTCAAATTATTACCAACGACATAGTAAATTTTGGATCAGCAATATTATCAATTTTAGTTTTTATAATTATATATAAAGCCCGGCTATGAAATTTAAAAAGCTTCTGTTATTGTTAGTTATACCGGTTTTATTCGTTAAAGCCCAATCTTCAGAGGAATATTACAACGCTGTAAAATATTTCCAGGATGGAAGGTATTATGAGTCATACCTTCTTTTTGAGAAATTTTTAAAGATAAAAATCCCGGAGGATGAACTCTACGCATCCGCTAAATTCTACTCATCGGAAGCCCTCTTCAATCTGGGCCAGTATGGCGGGGCGATGAGCGGCTTTGAGTATCTTGTAAATAAATTCGAATACACTTCCTTTAGAGCTGTTGCTTTATACAAGCTTTCTTTAATCTACATTTATAACGGACAAATAGATAAAGCCCGTGTAAGATTGATGACATTTGCCCGAAATTATCCGGGGAACAACAACTATGGATCGGTACTTTTTTACATCGGTGAAACCTACAGATATGAAAAAAACTATACCGATGCGCTTTACTATTACGAGCAGGCAAAATCGAACCGGAACAGCAATAAATACAAGATTGAAACTCTGTTTTACATAGGTGAGTGTTACGAGTATACCGGTAATTTCGCAGAGGCTGCAAATACTTATGAAGAGATTTTGAACAATTATCCCGACAATCCTTTCTCTCTAAGCGCACAAATCAAACTCGGAGTCAGTTATTTCAAGGCAGGTGAATATGAAAAAGCCATTTTGGAATTGATGGGACCAGATTTTCAGAATTTGCCACCCGAGAAGAAAAAGGAATCGACCCTTATACTCGCATCATCCCTCTTTCACACACAGGAATATGGCAGGGCGGAAGAAGAATTTCTGAAGCTGTACAAGCAGGAGAAGGATTCCGAGACAGGAAGGGAAGCTCTTTACGGGCTGGCATGGTGCAAATTTCAGACCGCAAAATTTGATTCGGCTCAGATTCTCTTCAGCCTTGTCGCAAACGGAAAAGATTCAATTGCCGAAGCGGCTTCTTTTTGGAGAGCAGAAACTCAGAGGTATAAAGGTGATTTCAAGAATTCCATTAGTCTCTTTGAGGGGTTTCTGTCGAAATATCCGAAAAGCAGCTATTTCGGAGTGGCGAAAACCGGATTGGGAATAGCACTTATCGAGTTAAAGGAATATAAAAAGGCTTTTGATCTTTTTTCTGAACTGAAAAATTCAAAGGATGATGGAATTAAGGCAAAAGCAAACATCTTTCTTGGTGAACTTAATTCAAATAAAAAGAACTATGTGGAAGCCATTACTAATTTTGAGGTTGCAACACAAGTGGCACCGAAAAGCAGTGATTTGCACACCAGAGGTCAACTTGGTCTTGGTGTCTGCTATTTCCTGATGGGTAGTCTGGATAAGGCTTACGATATCCTGAGAGATATTCAAGGGAAGAGAAGCAATTTTGAACCTGATGTCTACAATTTTTATCTCGGAGAGATTTTCTTCCAGAGACTTAAATTTCGTGAAGCCCTCGAGAATTACTCCCGTGTGAACATCGAGAATGGTACTTTCGGGAAACTTTCCCTGTACGGTAAAGCATACTCATACTTTAATATCAAAGATTACCAGAACGCAAAGTTTACTTTCATCGATTTTATTGCCAGATTTCCAAAAGACGAACGAATCATCGACTCGAAGGTCAGACTTGCAGAAAGCTATTACGCCACTCGCGATTTTGAAAATTCCGCTAAGATTTATGATAATCTGCTGAAAGGAAACGACCAGACAGATAAAAATCTGCTTCGTTATCAGTATGCCCTCACTCTTTATAACATGGGTAAAAAAGAGGACGCGATAAAGGAATTAAAGAAAGTAATTAAAGATGCACAGGGAACCCAACTCGAAGAAAATTCACGGTTTATGATTGGATGGATCTATTTCAAAGGTCAGGATTACGACAAAGCCATCGCAAGTTATAACGATTTTCTCGAGAACTCCGACGACTCTACCATCGTACCGATTGTTTACTACAATCTTGGCGACAGCTATTATAATCTTGAACAGTTTGGAACCGCTGCCACATATTATGAAAAAGTATTAAACAATTATCCAAACTCACCGCAGGTTTATGACGCATTTAATGGTCTGTTCTTCAGCTATTTCGCACAGGGACTGCAGGATACTGCTTTTTCTCTGATCGACCAGTTTCTTTCGAGTAATCCCAGACTTAAGGATGCTGACAGACTTTATTTGAAACGGGCTGAATTATTCTTCAATGCGGGTGATTTCAGCCGGGCGAAGGAAAATTATCTCAGTTTTATAGAATTTTATCCTGCCTCACCACATCTCGCAGAGGCATATTACTGGTTGGGCAAAACTCATCAGGCAAGCGGTGAAAGCGGTCAGGCGATGAATTCCTTCCGTTGGGTGATCGAGAAGTATGATACCACCTCGTTTGCACCTCTGGCATCTGTAGAACTTGCCCATGTTTTGATGGATGATAATCAACTTGATGATGCAGGAACCGTAATCGATGCAGCGATAAAGAAGTATCCAAAAGATCAGACAATCCCGGAGATAAAATACCTTAAGGGATTGTGGTTTTTGATGAAGGGGGATACTCTTTCAGGGTTTGATCAGTTCGATGATGTGATAAACAATTTTGTCGGAAACCAGTTTGCAGACAAGTCGTACATTGAGAAGGGGCGAATAGAACTCCGGAGCAGACGATACGACAATGCAATAAAGGCATTTATGAATGTTGCCATGCGGAGGGAGGATATTATAGGAGCGGAAGCCCAGTATATGCTCGGAGTTGCATACTATGAAAAAGGTGAGTACAAGGATGCGATAACCGCCTTCGTGCGAGTGGAATCGGTATTTTCCGAGTTTAACGACTGGCTTGCCAAGGCATATTTGAATCTTTCGGATTCGTATGTGAAATTGAAAGACAACAAAAAAGCCATCTCGATACTTGAAAAACTTATCGAAAAACATCCTGATGACGATTATGGTACACAGGCAAAGAAGAAACTAAGAGATTTAAGGAACAAGAAAAAATGAAAAAACTCAGATTTGCCATACTTCTTTTTCTCTTGCTCGCCACATTTTCAGTTGAGGCGCAGACCCAACCTGAAGTGGAGCTGCCCAGTTTTGTTATCACAGGGTTAAGATCGTATGATTTCCCCGCGAGAGAGAAGATAAATCCCGATTTCTACTCGATACTTTCAGATGGTTTCAAAACTCCGAAACTTGCAGATTCCGTCTTCAGACTGACAAAGAACTTCGATCCTAAAGTTACAAGGGAGATTCTGAGAGACACTTCCGAATATACAACAGGGTATGCGTCAGGTTCATTCGGAAACATGTTTCAGCCTTCGGTAAAGGGCTTTATTTCGGCACCGATGAAGGATGTCGTCCTCTTTGCCGGCGGAGAATTTAACCGCAGACAGGCGTTTGTGGAAAATGCAGATGAGACAAATTTCAAGGTAAATGCCGGTTTCAAATATTACGCCTACAACGACAGTCTTTTGGATCCGGGTACCGAGTATTTCGCAAACTTCAGGATGAGTAAATCGCTTTACCAGTTCTACGGCAGTGATGATCCTTCGAGAAAAGGGGATAACAGTTTCTTTAATCCCGAGCTCGGTTTCAGGAATCTCTCTTCCCAGTACCTTCAATACGGAGGTAAGATTAAAGGTGATATCTTTGCACCAAATTCCGGAGATTATTCAGAGAATATTATTTCTGCCGAAGGATTTTTTAACACCAGATATGAATTTGTAGAGATTTTCTCGAATCTTGCAATTCGCCAACAGAATTTGACCGATTCGTCAGGTAACAAGTTTAACAATAATTTTGTTAATCTCAGTGGACTTGGTGGAATTGTGATCGGCAGGACGATGAAACTGCTGGGAGGAATCGAATTAACAACAACCCCTGATAAAACCTACATCTCTCCGGTTGTGAAATACTCTGCCCGGTTTGCCAACGGATTGTTTCTTATTGCATCCTACAATCCAAGCACGACGGTAATGTACAACCAGGACCGGGTGGCTGAAAACCAGTATTTTCACCTCTCGGACAGTGTTTCGTACTCGGTTCTGAGAAAAACACACGATATAAATGCAGTCCTGAAATTTGAGTATGAGAAATTAATTGAATTTGAGGCAGGGGCATCGTGGTTTATGTCTGATACATATCCATTTTACACCGAGACATCGAAAAAGGGCTTTTTTACTTTGGGAAGTGCTGATGTAAAAGGAATCACCGGATTTGTGTCGGCAGCATTTCATCCCGGAATATTTGGAAGATTTGTCGGTGAAATAAAATTCAATTCCGTAAAGGACGACTCTTCAAAATATGTACCTTTCATTCCGCAACTCGAGTTTTATGCCTCCTACGGTAACAATTACAACAAGATTATAAGCTACGATGTCCGTCTCGGATACATTTCAAAAGTCTATTCTGACATTCAGAACAAAGTTGAAGTGGAGGGAGGTCTTGACCTGTCTGTTAATCTGGAATATAATTTGACTAATAACATTAAGTTGTTTGGGAGGGGCACTGATCTGCTGAACACAAAGCTGATGAAGTGGGGGAGATATCAGTCTCCCGGTTTGAGCATCTCGGGAGGAGTTGTTTTTTCATGGTAACTGATAAAAAATAAAAGAGTTATAAGAAATAGTGAATGAACTACTTGAATTGTTTGGTATAAATTTGTTATTTTGCACATCATTTATCAGGTATTAAGATGAGCCAGTCAGGCATCCTCCAGAAGATTCTCGAAAACTTTTTCGGGAGCAGTATGCAGATGATCGATTTTCTTTCTCAATTTGAGTTTTTGGTGAAAAAACATTTTGAGTTGGACAAAGTTTACGATCTGAACGGGTTTTGTTTGGTCAAAAGGAAACTCTCTGCCAGTGGAGATGAAGAAATATTACAATTTCTCGACAGCAAGTTTGATCTTATCGAGGAACTCACCCTCCGAAACCGCGCATCTGAACAACTGGTACTGAATGAGTTTCTGTCGTTCAACGAAGAGGAAGAGCGAGACCTCCAGGTTGCCGTGTCACCTCTGATGCGGGATTTCTTTGAGAGGACCCTCGCCCTGAATGATCCGGGTTCTCCCGTGAGAAAGAGCAGTTCTCTCCCTAAAATTTTGTTGGAAGAAGAGAGAAATGGTAACCAGTACAACGAGAGACCAGATGTACCGTTGTTTGAGGAGTCAGAGGACGGATACCAAAAGGTTCATCCTGTTTCCAGGGCATTCGCGACAGATGATGAAATTTCGTTTAAAGCTCCGTTTTCAGAAGAACCGGATTTGTTCTCAGAAATCGGATTGCATCCGGAAAAAGAAGAAATTGTTGAAAAAAAGGAAGTGGTACCACTTCAGGAAGAGCCCGAACCTGTTTTTACCCACTCCTCGATTGTCACAGCAGAGCCTGATGATGAAGAGGAGGAGGAGTTTACTGTATTTGAAGTGGGAATGAGGGTGGCACCTGTTGATGCTGAGCCTGAAAAACAGACTGAGTCGAACGGTGATGATGCATTGGATATTTTTATCGAAAGCCTTGTCGAACAGGAAGAAAGAGAGGAAGTTCAACCGGAAGAATTTGATTTGCCATCTGAGCCTGATAATTCCGAGATCGAATCGCCTTTTGAAGTTGAGGCTTCAGAAATCGAAGAGGTGGTTGTAGACAGTGTATTTGAAGGAAGTGACGCAGACCCTGATTTGCCGGACTTTTCAGCAGAGTTCACTGAAACGGACTTGAGTCCAGAGGAACTGCCAATTGAACCGGGCAGTGAAGATTTTATTATCGAAGATTTATCTGAGATTACAGAAACTGATTCAATTGTTGAGGAAACCGGTGTAGAATCGGAAGATGCTATGGTTGAACCCGAAGAAATTAAAGTGACCGGCGATGAAGATTCTATTCATGCGACTGAACCTGTTTTAGACGAAAAATCTGACGACATCACCCCTTTCCCTGTTCGCAAGCAAAGGATAAGCATTTTCGACGATATTGAGGATGAACAGAAGGTTGATGAGACTGTTTTTCAAGATGAACACACTGAATCTGAGCCTCAAGCTGAAGCAACAGCAGAACTCCCACAGGTAGAAGAATCCTTTCCGGAGGTGGAAGCACTCCCTGAACTGGAGGAGGAGCCTGAAGAAAATGAAGAAAAAACTTTTGAGCCCGTTCCTGAAGAATCTGTTCCCGAAGAACCCACGGAAGAAACGATTGAACCCGTAGCTGACGAACATCTTACTGAAGAACTGCCCAATGAGACTGCTGAATCAGTAATTGAAGCTGGCGAGCCTTTAAACGAAGAACTGCCCGATGAGACTGTTGAATCAGTAATTGAAGCTGGCGAGCCTTTAAACGAAGAACTGCCCGATGAGACTGTTGAATCAGTAATTGAAGCTGGCGAGCCTCTTATCGAAGAACCCACGGAAGAAACGATTGAACCCGTTGCTGACGAACATCTTATTGTAGAAATTTCTGAAGAGACAACCGAAACCGTCACTGAAGAACCGGTCGAACCAGAATACGAAACGCCCGTGGTGGAAGAAATCGTGGAACGAGCCGCAGTTGAACCGGTTGAGTCCTTCGAACCGGATTCTCAGATCGAAGAGGAAGACCCTGAAAAACTGCTCTTTGATGAGTCATTTTTTGATGATGTGATCGAAGACCCGGGTACTGAAAGCAATGTTAGCGAGGAAGAAGTACCCTCTGTTCAGGAAGAACCACCTGCTGTTCAAGAAGAACCATCCCGTGTTCAGGATGAAACACCTGCTGTGGAAGAACCTGTATTTTTCGAGGAATCCGTTTTTGAAATGGAAGAAAGTATCAAAAGCGAAGACGAACCGAAACCGTATTTTGAAGAATCTGCTGAAAATCAGGGACTTGTTTCACAAGAACCGGTCGAAGAAATTACTCATCAGGATGAAACAAGCAGTGAAGTCTTTCATCATCTCGAGCCTGTGGCTGCGAGGGTTGAAAGCAGAGACAATTCATCTGAAAATTTGGAATATGATTCCGATGCAAGGATTGAAAACTTTGATAAATCATCTGAAAATTTGGAATATGATAGAGTTGATATCCCGAACGATCAAACAGAGGAGACGGTTGAGATGAAAAGTGAGAAAAACAGAGATGAGAGTGAACCCGAAGAGAGCAAAGGGACATTTTCAGTTCTTATAAAAATGTTGATTGTTTTAATTGTAATTATTGCAACTTATTTCATTCTTTCAGCATCCGGATTCTTAAAGGGGAAAAGCGCTGTTATCACCGAAGATCATCTGGCAAAGGGAGCGGTTGTTATAGGCGACAGTTCCTCGTTTGCTGATAAAAGAGAGTACCCGTTCAACAGGGACACACAAAATGATTTGAATGTGACAGGAGTAAGTGTCAAATCCGGACAATATTACGAAGTTGCGGAAAACGGTACTTTAAATGCAATACAATATGATACTGCAAAGGTAAAAAATTACAAAGTTACAGTTCCGCCGGACAGCCTTCTAAATAAAAATGAACCGAAAGCGAAAAAAGGGGAGAAGTCGAAGGATAAAAAGGAGAAGGAACCGGGTAAAAAGACGGATCCAGGGAACATAGCACTTCAGGATGCGGTAAAAAACAAGGTTAAAGAGAAAAAGCTTGTTGATTATGTCTTTAAGGCAGGGAAGAAATACTTCGTTCAGGTCTCTGCCCACAGGTCTTTTGATACTGCTGAAAAACTTGCAAAAGAGCTCAATAACAAAGGTTACAAGGCTTTTATTATGAAAATTAAGAAAGATGGTGTCGAGGGGGAAAACGGAATCTGGTATCGGGTCAGAGTGGGTCCTTTCGATAAAGAGGATAAAGCAATGGAAATTAATACCGCGTTGAATACAAAAAAGAAAAAGTAGAAACGGAAAGGCATAAATGAATCTTATAGAAATGTTTTTAAAAGGCGGGGTCGTTATGTGGCCCATACTTCTCCTTTCAATCATCGGACTTGCAGTGATAATCGAGAAGTTGATCGCTTTACGGAAAGCGAAAGTAAATGTTCCAAAGTTTATTTTGACAGTTGAGACACTTCTTCGAAAAAATGATGTGGCGGGGACCATCCAGGTTCTCAAAGGTGAGAGATCACCGATCGCTGCGATAATAAAGAAAGGTTTGAAAAAGCACAAATACGGGTATCAGAGAGTCAGGGAAGCAATCGAAGATTCAGGAAATCAGGAAATTGCCAAACTGGAGAGAGGTTTATGGGTTTTGGCAACTGTTGCTGGTTCAGCTCCTCTTCTCGGATTTCTGGGTACGGTTACAGGTCTTGTTTCTGCATTCATGACCGTAGAGCAGTTGAAAGGAACTGCCAGTCCCTCAGACCTTGCGGGTGGTATTTATGAAGCACTTATAACCACTGTATTCGGGCTCGCAGTGGGTATTCCGGCTCTGATTATTTATAACTATCTTTTGAGTTCAATAAATAAAGTAGTGCTTGACATGGAGGCAATCTCGACAGATGTGATAGATACACTGGAAGATGTAAGTCACGGCAATATCCCGCAAAAATCACAGATAGATATCGATTTTTAGGTGAGAGATGCGATTTAAAAGAAGAAACAAGCCACTGGCAGAGTTCAGTTTTTCATCTTTGACAGATGTTGTGATGCTTCTGCTCATTTTCTTCATGATTACATCACAATTCGTGGTGCAGTCAGGAGTAAAAGTAAAGCTCCCCGGGTCAAAAAACACTGAACAGGTAATTCCATCCGATTATGTTGTTACCATCACAAAAGAAGGTACCTATTATGTTGGAGAGACGGTAGTTGCCGAGCCTGAACTGGAGATCAAACTTAAAGCTCTCCGTGAATCGAATGAAGAGGCAAATCTTATAATTGCATCTGACAAGGATGTAGCGATCGAAAAAGTTGTCAAAGTAATTGATGCCGCTAAGGGATCGGGCTTCGATAAATTTACACTTCAGACCGAAAAAACCACTGAACAAGAGAAAAAGTGATTGTGAACAAGGATCGAAGTATTGCCATTGGTATTTCACTGGTTTTGCATCTGGTCGGATTCGGGCTGATGTTCTTCCTCTATTTTGGAGGAAGTATGCCCAAACAATCAAAAAGTGTAATCGTTATGGAAATCGAAGCTCCTCCTGAGCTGGGAGGTGAAGCCGGAAAAATGGGAAATCAGGGAGTTGAGGCGGAGACCAACGAAGAAAAAGTTGAAAATACATCGAAAGACGCCAAAAAAGAGGATAAAGTCAAGACGCCTGATGCCAAAAATACCGACAAGGATGGTGTAAAAACCAAAAAGAAGGATGATTCGGGCAAAAAAGGAAATGAAGACAAAAAGGGAACCACCACCAATCCCGGAACGGGCGGAGGAACCACTTACGGCACAGGCTACTCCATCGGCTGGGGTGGAAAAGGGAAGAGAGCAATATTAAGCTGGAATGTCCCCAAATATCCTGCTGGTGTGAACATAGAAGGAAATGTTGTTCTCTCTTTCACAATACTCCCAAACGGTACGGTGGGAAGTGTGGTTCCTGTAAAAAAACTTGATCCGAAACTCGACAACCTCTGTATTAATGCCCTTAAAACCTGGCGATTTGAAAAACTGCCCGGAGGTGAGAGCTTTGTTCAGCAGGTAACCATCACTTTCCCGTTCAGGTTGAGATAGCTGCAGATCAAAACGATTTGTTTGATCTGTCAAGTATAGCCTTACCCAACAACCCGCCTAACAATCCAAACAACGGATAGAATATCAAATTATTGATAAACGACATCACTGCATAAAATCCCGAGAATCCGGTATTTACAATATCATCTCTCGTTGCCTCAAGAATATCCATAGCCTCTTTTACAGAAGGGTCGGAACCCTGCAGAAACGGCATTTCGTTCAACATTTGCAGAATTTGAGGATATGAGTCCACAAATTCGTTATGTCTCGTTATGAATGAAATCAGAACATCAAATGTGGTTCCAAAAAATGCTGTGAAAACCCCTGTCAAAAGTCCGAACACTAATGCATACGACATCTGCAGAGAGAACTTGTCGTTATTGATTCGTCTGTCTGCGTAGAGTGCAAAAATAACTGCAGCGGGAACGAGGATGCAACAGGCGGTCGATTTCAGGATTGGTACGGTACTCAGGACACCGGCGGCAAAACCTGAGACAAGAGTGGGGAAATATTTACTGTTAACCATTAACTCTGTATTGATAATTAAATAAAAACCGATTTGAAATATATAAAAAGAGAATGTAACCGCTTAGAAATCCTGAAAATAAAGCACCCCAAAGAGAATACTCGATTATTCCTGTCCACTCGAGCAGTTTGCTTGTTAAAATGGGAATGACAGCGACCAGTAAAAAATATCTGCTCAGGAACCTTTCATATCTGTTTCGGATGAAAAGTGCCGTGATACTGCCTAAAAACAGACCTGAATAGATCCCGAGGCATCTTGCACAAAGGTGTAACGGCAGACCATCGATATGGAAACAGCGGCTGTCGATTCCGTGACAAATTCTCGAAAAAAGTGACTTCGTAAAGGGGTAAATGAATTTTAGACCGCCTGAATAAAACGGTAAAAATGACACAGCGAGAAGCAGAAACAACCATGCGACAGGAAGATATGGTGAGCGAAGCAGACGCAGTTTTCAGTTCCCTCGTTTATAGATGAGAATTGAATTCTCGGTCAGGATATAAAGCATGCCACCCGAAACGATTGAATCGACAAACCAGAGGTGTTCGGAAACATCCAGTTTTGTAAATTCCAGATTATATGCGTCATTGGCGACATATATTTCAGTTTTCGAAGTCAGGGTGACCACTCCATCGGTGGCTTTAACTGAAATAAATTTGCCGTCAAGGGGGATTTTATTAATGTAATTTCCGAAGAGATCGAAAATAACCAGATCTCTTCCATCCAGTACTGCAAGGGTGTTTTTTAGAGCTGTAATTTTTCCTGGTCTGTCAAGTGTGTAAAAACCTGAATTGTAACCGCCAAAATTGCCTTTGTAATCGCCAAAAAAATTGAAATAGACTATCCTTTTATTTTCACCATCCAGAACATACAGATCGCCCATGGTGGAAACCGTTACTGAAAGGGGATATCCGAAAACTTCGTCGTTGAGAAGACTCTCTTTTTTGTAAACGGTTCCTGCCAGATTAAGACTTTTGTCATATTTATTGATCTTATTGTTTTCTTCATCTGCCACCAGAACATAAACCATTTCGGCACACACATCCAGCGGGGTTGTCAGTGACCTTGAATCCCATCCGTACCCTCCTGATGTATTAAAAACAGCGCCATCCATGTCGAGTTTTAATACCTGACTTGCTCCAAGATCCGTTACATAAAAATACCCTTCAGGAGAGAGTGAGAAAGATGATGCCCTGTTGAAATTCCCGATCTCTTTTACAAAATTCCATGGCTGGGAATTCAGATTTCCGGAAAAAAAGGTGACAAGGATCAAAAGCAGCGGTAAAAAGGAAACACTCATATAAATTTTAAATTATTTTCATATCAATCATAAATTAATTAAATTAGTTTTACGGAATTCTGTATTTTTCTAAAATTCCCGATAAACAACTGAAATATAAGCAGTAAGCCGAGAATAATGCATCATAAAATTGCTGAGCTGAAAGAAAAACGCGAATTATCCCGAAAAGGGGGAGGGGAAGCGAAGCTTGCGAAACAGCACGAACAAGGGAAACTTTCAGCCCGTGAGAGGCTTGAAATTCTACTTGATGAAGGAAGTTTCGAAGAGATTGATGTATTCGTAAAGCACCGGTCGAAAGATTTTGGTCTTGAAAAACAGACATATTACGGGGACGGGGTGGTTACCGGATTTGGAACCATTGAGGGAAGGCCTGTTGCTGTTTACAGTCAGGATTTTACGGTTTTTGGCGGATCACTTTCAGAAACGCATGCAGAAAAAATCTGCAAAGTGATGAAAATGGCGATGAAAACGGGGATTCCGGTTATCGGATTAAACGATTCCGGGGGAGCCAGAATTCAGGAAGGCGTGGTAAGTCTTGGCGGGTACGCAGATATTTTTCTGTTAAATACCCTCGCAAGCGGTGTTATTCCACAAATAAGTGTTATTTTGGGTCCTTGTGCCGGAGGTGCTGTTTATTCCCCGGCAATTACAGATTTTGTATTTATGGTCAAGAACTCGAGTTACATGTTTGTTACCGGCCCAAATGTGGTGAAGACTGTAACCCATGAAGATGTAACATTCGAGGATTTGGGAGGGGCTGAGACCCACTCGGTGAAGAGCGGTGTCGCGCATTTTGCATTTGACAACGAGATTGAAACCTTAATGAATGTAAGGCATCTAATGAGTTTCGTTCCTTTGAATTACAAGGACAGACCATTGGAGAAACCGTTCAAAAAGGGAACCATTAAGCGGGACGAGCGTCTAAACTCCGTTATACCGGACAATGCGAACAAGCCTTACGACATAAAAGAGGTGATCTCCCTGCTCGTAGATAACGAGGAGTTTTTTGAAGTTCACGCAAATTATGCTGAAAACATTGTTTGTGGATTCGCGAGAATGGGCGGGATGAGCATTGGAATTGTGGCTAACCAGCCATCGGTTTTAGCGGGAGTGCTCGACATAAACGCTTCGGTTAAAGGGGCAAGATTCGTAAGATTCTGCGATGCTTTCAACATTCCTCTCCTCGTTTTGGAGGATGTGCCGGGATTTTTACCAGGGACAGATCAGGAATGGAACGGAATTATAAGACACGGAGCAAAACTTCTGTTTGCTTTCAGTGAAGCTACAGTTCCAAAAATAACTGTCATTACCAGAAAAGCTTACGGTGGTGCTTACGATGTGATGAACTCGAAGCACATAAGAGGCGATTTTAATTTTGCATGGCCCTCTGCAGAGATTGCAGTAATGGGTCCAAAAGGTGCAGTGGAAATAATTTTCAAAAAAGAGATAGCAGCTGCAGATGATCCGGAAGCGGCGCTTGCAGAAAAACTTGACGAATACATCAAAAAGTTTGCGAATCCCTATACTGCTGCCGAACGGGGTTTTATCGATGATGTGATAGAACCGGCAGACACAAGAATAAGATTGATAAATTCTTTTCAGTTGCTAAAAACTAAAAAGGATAAGAATCCGGGTAAAAAACATTCAAATATTCCTTTATAGGAGAATAGAGTATCAGGCAAAATATTATTTATTCAACAATCAAAATCAACCATGGAGGTTTAATGCGTAAAGCAGCACTCCTGATATTTGCAGTTTCAGTTTTGGGGCTAACAGGCTGTATCCCCGGGACTGAAACCGCAAATACACAGGTCACAACACCTGTAACGCAACAGAACATAAGCACACAAGACATTGTACCGCAGGAACTTGACAGAGCATATGCTTATTATCAGCAATCAGTCGAGAAAGCAAGAAAAAACTCAACTCAGGAAGCCATCAACAGCTTAACTTCTGCAGTTGAGATCATGAACGGTCTTGACAATTACCCCGGAATTGACGCAAATCCGCGTTATGCCGAGTTAAAACTTCTCATAATGGACGAAACCAGTGAACTCGTCAACAATATCGATGAGACGATCGAAGATGTATCAGTGGATGCATTTAAAGATCTCTTAAAGAATGGCGACAAAAATCTCACTGCAGGCCATCTTCTGACCTCTGTTTCAGAAATTGAGATTGCAGCTACTAATTCCAGTTCCAACTTTAATTCCGGTGAAATTCCACTTGTTATCAACGATCAGGTTGAAAAGTGGATCACTTTCTACACCGGAAAAGGTAAAAACTTCTTCAAACAGTGGGTTGGAAGAACAGGAAAATATTTCCCTGTAATCATCCCGATTCTTAAGGAAGAAGGAGTTCCACTTGAGCTCGCCTACCTTACACTGATCGAAAGCGGTTTGAACCCTAATGCCCGCTCAATCGCCGGTGCGATGGGGCTCTGGCAGTTCATGAAGGGAACCGGACAGATGTACAACCTCAAAGTCGACTACAATATCGACGAGAGAAAAGACCCTGTAAAGGCAACCAGAGCTGCTGCAAGACATCTTCGCGACCTTAAAAATTCACTTGGTGACTGGCATCTCGCGCTCGCAGCCTACAATGCAGGCGAAGGCAGAATTTCCAGAGCCATAAAACGCGGTACTGAAAACTCGTTTTGGGCTATCCAGCAATTGCTTCCTCAGGAAACCCGTAACTATGTGCCGGCATACATCGCCGCAACACTTGTTGCAATGAATCCTGAAAAGTTCGGTTTGACCGATATCAGTTATCAGACGACTTTTGAGTATGAGTCGATTAATGTAGCAAAGGCAACTCCGCTTATCAATGTTGCGAATCTCTCCGGTGTATCACTTACGGATATTAAAGATCTTAATCCTGAATTGTTGCAGAACAATACGCCGGGTACCGGTGATTATGTACTTCGCGTGCCTAAAGGCAGCAGCAGTACGGTTCTCGCAGGTCTTCAGAACAACAATTCGAACCTTCAGCTCGCTGGTGGTGATGGAACAACAGCAACAATTCGTTACGCAATAAAGAGTGATGAAAGCCTCGTTCAGGTCGCTTCCAAATTCAATGTGACAGTTACCGAATTGCGGAAATGGAATAACATCTCTGCTTTCGAGAATGCCAAAACCGGTCAGGAACTCGTAATTAATGTACCTGCATCCAAATATGAAACATACTCAGCACTCGCCGGCAACACCTCAAAAAAGAAATCCACCACTACTGTAACAGCAAACAACAACGACTCCAAAACATACTATCACACAGTGAAGTATGGCGAAACTCTCGCTGAAATTGCTGAAAAGTACAAGGTTTCGATAAATGATTTAAAAAGCTGGAATGGTACCAAAATTAAAAACGGTCTCGTGTATGCAAATACATCCCTGACCATCTACACCGGTACAGTACCCGTTTCCTACGGTGATAATGCATCAAAGAATACTGCCACTCTGAATACTTACAAGGTTCAGAATAACGACAATATTACTGCGATAGCTGCAAAATATGGTGTGTCGGTTGATGACATCAAAACATGGAACAATCTTTCTTCTGACAAGGTACTTGCCGGGCAGAATCTGAAAATCTATTCCAATAAAACGGTTACGGATGTAAAGACTACCGTAAAAGCCAACACGAACACCAATTACAATTACAACAAGAAGAACATTACCAGCACCACAAAGTCAAAAACGGGTGTCAGTTATGGTAATAACTACAACAAAAAGTCGAAAACAACTGTAACTCCAAAAACAGGTACAAATACCAATAAAAAAGCTACAGTAAAAACCGGTTCGAACAACAAGACCACTAAAAAGGCAACTACTACTCCAAAAACCGGAAATACGACAAAAACAAAGAAAAAATAGTTCTATTGTTCTGAATATATTGTTTGTCAACGCAAGTTGAATGTAGGGGTGCCCTGAACGGGCTGAGATCAAACCCTTGAACCTGATCCGGGTAATTCCGGCGTAGGGAACAAATTAAAAGCCGCTTTTCAGTTACCCCTCTGAAAAACGGCTTTTTCATTTTAAATACAGGTAAACAGATGTACAGATTGTTTTTTAGTTTTTTCTTTTTTTCACTCGTTGCATTTTCGCAGGTTGCCTCGGTTTTGGAAGTGGATGTGGTGGATGAGGAAACCGGACAGAAACTGCAGGGAGCTGTGATTAAGTTTGAAGAGTTGCCGCTCGCTGGTGTGACAAATGAGGAGGGGAAATTTATTCTCAAATCGATCCCTCCGGGTGAATGGAGACTTATTTGTTCTTTTGTCGGTTTTAAGACCGAGCGTAGAGTGGTATTAATCTCCGGCGACAGGCTCAATCTCCAAATTGCAATGAAAAAAGACCTGGTGGAGATTCCCGAAGTAATCGTGAGCGGTACCCGTGCAGGCGACAAGGGGAGCAGCATTTCCTTTTCAAATCTCACAAAACTCGATATTGAACGACTTTCGATAACGAGAGACATCCCTTCCATCCTTAATACACTTCCTTCAACTTCATACTACTCAGAGTCCGGAACGGGTATAGGGTACGGCTATGTAAGAATAAGGGGTTTTGACCAGAGACGGATTTCGGTATTAATTAACGGAGTTCCACAGAATGATCCCGAAGATCACTCTGTTTACTGGATCAATTTTTACGATCTTGCAAACTCGCTGGAGGATGTGCAGGTACAAAGAGGTTCAAGTATCTCATTCTATGGTCCACCGGCGATCGGAGCATCGATAAACCTTGTAACCAACAAACCACTTGTGAATCCGGGTGTATCATTTGAAGTTGGCAAGGGAAGTTTTAACACAACGAAATACGCCTTCAGTGCCAACAGTGGAATTCTCGCAGACAGGTTCATGATAAGGGTGAGAGGGAGCCGAGTTACAAGTGACGGGTACAGAGACTGGTCTTGGTCTGAATTCTGGCGGTATTTTGTCAGTGCATCCTATTTTGACGATGTTCAGACACTTTCAGTAAATGCCTACGGCGGACCTCAGGAGGACGGTCTGGCGTTCTACGGAATCAGTAAATCTGCAAATGGTGACGAAGTCTCCAGAAAATATAATTACGGTGCCACTTCACGCGACAGGGAGGTGCTTAACCAGCCGCAAGTCTCACTGGTACATGATATTAATCTGGGTAAAGACCTTTGGCTCAAGAACACCCTCTTTTTCCTGTCAGGTGACGGATTTTTTGATTTTAGCGCGAACTACGGTACAAATGACTATTTCAGACTCGATCCGTCAATTACAATTCCGGGCGATGTTATGATGAGGGCATTTGTGGACAATGACCAGTTTGGGTGGTTGCCATCGGTCGAATACAGGTTTAAGGGTGGAAAACTGATGGCTGGTGGTGAGATAAGACTACACCGTTCCTTGCACTGGGGAAGAATCGAATCGGGTACCGGTTTGCCGGCTGATGTGGTCGGAGAGAAAGGGAACAGGAAGTTCTATGAGTATAAAGGTGCAAAGAATATCTATTCTGCCTTTGTTGGTGTTCAGAGCAGGCTGACAGAGAAGATTGACCTTATTGCACGGGTTCAATCAATCTACCAGCAGTACAGGCTCTATGAGGAAAAGTATGCTAATAATGATTTTACAACCCCATACTTTTTTCTGAACCCGCAACTCGGAATCAGTTTTTCACTTAACGACAAAATATCTCTCTACACTTCACTATCGCTCACAAGAAGAGAGCCACCCCTTAAGAATTTGTATGAAGCGGAATCGGCTAGTTGGGGAGTGGTTCCTCAGTTTGAGAAGAAACCGGACGGGACTTATGACTACAATAACCCGCTTGTAAAACCGGAATCACTTCTAAATATCGAACTGGGTTCGCGGTTCGCCTTTTCCGGAATAAACGGATCGGTTAATCTCTATTATATGAATTTCGAAAATGAAATAGTTCCTTCAGGGGGTCTCGATGTTTTTGGTCAACCTCGGGTTGGAAATGCAGCAAAAACCCTCCATTACGGTCTTGAATTCGAAGGATTTGCCCGCCTCCCATGGGGATTTGTTTTAAATCTTAACGGTAATTTCAGCCGTAACCGGTTCATTGATTTCACAGAATATGACAGTTTCGGAAATCCTGTTCCCCGGAACGGTAATTTTATCGCTAATGCACCTGAAATTATTCTTAATGGAGGACTGACATATGGCAGCTCGCATTTCCACACCTCGTTAAGTTTCAACTTTACAGGAGCCCAGTACACCGATAATTCAGTGAATCCTGATGGAGCGAAGGTCGGGGAAGTAACTGTCGACCCCTTCTCCGTTGCAAATCTCAGTGCAGGAATCAACTATAACCTGTACGGGGCGAGATTGAAATTTGTCCTTGAAATCAATAATCTGTTCGACAAAAAATATTTGATGAATGGATTTGGATGGGATAACTTCTTTCCTGCAGCGGGCAGAAACTTCATGACAACTTTAAAGATGGAGTTATAATGACCAAAGGGTGTGTTATTCTTGCAAATGGGCGCCCCCCAACAAGGGGTGATCTCAGTTTCTTTCTTGACAACGGATTTCCTGTCCTTATTTGTGCCGATGGCGGCGCAAATGTTGCCTATGATATTGGTGGTGTACCCGACTATATTATCGGTGATCTTGATTCGGTAGATGGATCAATTCTTGATCATTACAAAAACAGAGTTCCGGTGATTAAAATTGAGAGACAAGACGATACAGATGTCGAAAAATGTCTGAAGTTCGCCATAGAAAACGGGTTCACTCAGTGTACTCTGCTCGGGGTGACGGGTGACCGGCTGGATCATTCGCTTAATAACATTGGACTCGCTCTTAAATATGGCGATAAAATCAGGATTTTTATCTACAGTGAAAAGTCACTCCTCGAAGTCTTTACAGGTACGCTGAAAATTGAAGGATTCCGGAGAGAAACGGTATCAATCTATGGTTTCGATTCAAATACCCGAATAACTACAAAAGGATTGAAATATCCATTGGACGGAGAGGTGTTACCTTTTGGTGTAAGGGACGGAACGAGTAATGAAGTTCTGGAGGAAAAATTTGAGGTAACAGCCGAGGGAGGCACTGCAATTCTGATCAGGAATGCAAGAAAGGCGATAATGGCAGGCTATTTTTACGGATATGCTTGATCTAATCATAATATCGTTTGTCCTTCTGGTGACGATCGGTACAGGTTTCCTTGCTTCAAGAAAGTCGACCGGTGAGGCTGACTCATATATTGTCAGTGACCGTAACATGGGTCTCTTTACATTTGTAGCTGTAAATGTAAGCACATGGTACGGCGGAATTCTTGGTATAGGCGAGTATTCATACCGATACGGCATTTCCTCATGGTTTACGCAGGGACTGCCGTATTATATTTTTGCTTTCATTTTCGCATTTTTATTTGCGGGGAAAGTGAGGGCGACCGGACTGCTCTCGATTCCTGCCAAACTTCGAATCGAATACAATAAAAAAGTTGCGATTGTCGCTTCAATCCTGATTTTCACCATAACTTCCCCCGCACCTTACCTGCTCACTGCGGCACAAATAATCGCAACAATTTTTGATGTGCCCGTTGATCTGATGCTCTTCGTCATACCAGTACCATTAATCATCTATCTCTCGATTGGAGGATTTAGATCGAACATCAAGGTAGATGTCTTTCTTTTTTTCTTCATGTTTGCCGGCTTCATTGCTGCCGGTACATGGCTTTTCATTACGCATGGCGGAATGCCGTTTCTGGAACAGAAACTGCCTGTGGAACACCTGTCAATTACGGGCGGAAGCAGCTTCTTTTATCTGCTGGTGTGGTATCTTGTAGCAGCATGGACCATTGCCGATCCCGGTTTTCATCAGAGGGTTTATGCCGCTAAAACAGCTCAAGTTGCGAAAAAGGGGATCCTGATCTCGATTGCGCTCTGGGCACTGTTCGATCTTTTCACAAATGCCACGGGACTTTTTGCACGGGCATTACTGCCTGATCTGCAGAATCCGGTATCTGCCTTTCCTGAACTTGCTGCCAATTATTTACCGGTCGGGATCAAAGGACTATTTCTGGCTTCCCTCTTTGCAACAGTATATACCACTCTCAACAGCTTCATATTTCTGAGCGGGGTAACATTCTCGAATGATATCGTCAGGGAGCTAATACCGAATGAAAAATTCCATCTCAAACGATATAGTGCCATTGGAATGATCCTGTCCACTTTGATTGCAATTATACTTTCACTCACTCTGCGTTCCATCGTTGATATCTGGTATTATATTGGTTCGTTGTTTGTTCCCGCGCTGATTTTTCTGATCACAGGTGCATATTTCAAAAAATTCAAACAGGGGGAAGGACTTGCCATTTTTCAGTTGATTTTTATTCCGGTTTCCGGTTTGATCTGGATTATAATCAGAAGCGAATTACCGGCAGATTCATTTTTGGCACAGATTGAACCTATGATAATTGGTCTGTTAACCGGAGGTGCAATTTATTTGATTGGCTGGCTTCAAAACCACTTTTTAACTCGCTGATCTTTCGTAAATTTCATTTTTAATTTCAATAAATAAATTTGTAAAATGACAACACGAAGAGATTTCTTAAGAGCACTCGGAATAATCACCGCTGTAACGGCTACCGGAGCAGGCAGCATATCAATTCTTGGTTGCAGCAAGGGGAACGGACAGATTCCCAAAGCAGAAGACGACAAACCAAAACTTCCGCCCAATCCGTGGGTTGACGGTGATACAGAAGTGTTGATGTCAACTTTCCTCGGTAATGAGTGCAGACGGTTTTATGGCAAGGGTGATGTCAGCAGGCTTAAGATGAAATCAAAGTTCAGGCTCGGATGCTCTGAATCAACAGTCGGGAGCAGACGAAAATCATTCTGCGGAGCCGGCTGGACAGGCACACCTACAGTTTACCTGGAGGCGGGAAAAGTTATGCTTGTTCTCGGCGGTTATGATCAGTATTTAAGGAAGTTCGAAGCCGATGGCTTAAAGGAAGTCTGGAAATACAAGAATGATGATATTATGAAGGGAGCGGGTTCTGTTTATATCGATACCACTGCAGCCGAACCAAATCGTATTGTCCTCCTTCAGGGAAGCCGTTTGGGGAATGGTAACAGTGTTCAGGGGAGCAAGGTCATCCCAAGTTTCAGGGCAATATCCTACCGGACAGGGAAGGAAATTTGGAAATTTAATGTCCCGAAAAGTGTCTGTTACAGCCGTGACAACGACAGTTCTCCCCTGTATCTTGGTGACGGTATGTTGTTTAATGCCGTTGAGAGCGGATTCGGATTCTTCCTCAGCAGCAAAATAAGTGATGCAGCCATGCTGGATGGAATAAATCAGCCCAAAGTTCTTGGTAAAGTAAAACTTTTTGAAGATTCTGATGCAGCCAAGCACGGCAATAATATCGTGGTTGAAGCGAGTCCCGCAAGAATGGGAGACAGACTATTTATAGCTTCCGGTGCGGGTCATATCTATGGAATCGATATAAAGAAAATGGCAATTGATTACGATTACTATACGGGTTCTGATATTGATGGCTCAACGGTTGTAACGAAGGATAATAAAGTTATTGCCACGATCGAGAAACAGTATATTCCGGGAAAAGGCGGGGTTCTTAAACTTGATCCTTCCAAACCTGCTGAAGATTCTGTAGAATGGTTTTTCCCGACCAAAAACACAACCGTAGCTGAATGGCAGGGTGGAATTATTGGAACTGCCGCAATAAACGATGAATACAATCCCAACAACGAATATCCAGCAATCTGGGTAACACTGGCAATTGACGGCAATCTGTATGTCGGAAGTCAGCACGAACTTTCAGGGGAGACCACTCTCGATACCCTCAACAAAAAGAAATGTGCTGTCCCAAAACTTCTCGCAAAAATTTATGTCGGTCCTTCGATTGGTACACCGATCATTACCAGCGGAAACAAGATAGTTGCCCCAACCTACAACGGACTTCATCTCGTTCAGATGGAATTTGTGAAAGGGAAAAAAGGGGATGGTGAGACTGCAAAGAATGCTGCCGGTGTTGAATATGGTGTCAAGTTGAAAAAACTCGAAACATTTCATTCAGATACTTCTTTTGAGGCTACACCCGTTGTTTGGAACGATACTGTCTATTGCTCAAGCAGAGATGGATATCTTTACGCATTAGGATAGATTCTACAATCGAATACCGGTTATCGAGAATCATTTTGCCTGATCCTGCTGAATTACCGGTATAACATATCACCGACCCGCAAAAAAAATCCACAAGAAGTAATGGCTGTTGTCAGTCCGTACTTCTTGTGGAATAGTAATATGATTAAGGGATTATCTCCCCGAGCCTACTTTTTGATACCTTTCATGATATTCGACTCGCTTTTTTTCCAGCGGTAGCAAATACCAAAAGGCATGTGTTTAATTTTGTCTGTTTCGCTGTAGATCTTTTTCATTCCTGCCTGATAAGCCCACGGGAAGTCGCCAATTGGTCTGATGTATGTGCCGTAGTAGGTCATGTCCCACTGTCCGTTCTCGAGGAATTTAACGGGAATACCTGTATCAGTTTGTACGAGATATTTTGCATTTTCGAGAATAAATGAACGAAGTGAAGCGAAATCCTCTCCGTGGAGAAGGTATGATGCAGCTTTTGTGAAAAAGATAACAGGTGAATTATCGGTCACGAGTTTCTGAAGGTTCTTTCTGTTCGCCCATGATTTATTCTGGGTGTCTGTGCTGAAGTAGTAAAGTTTCTTAACTTCTTTTTGATCTTTATCGGTGAAGTAGATGACGCAACCCTTAGCCTCACCTTTAAGCTGTTCACCTGAAACAAGCTGACTTTCGTCGAGATTAAAGTCACCGTTCTTTTCACTCGTTATATATTTAACATCAAGGACTGTAAGTTCTGATCTTGCCATGAAGAGGAAAAAGACAGGGATAACGCCTCTGAACACGCCTTTTCTGAGATCGCTGCTCATCTGCTTTGTAATGAAGTATCCGCGGGTTGTAAGAATTCTTAATGAACCCTGAAGGTCATCGAGATAGGTTGCAAGGCTGGGATCATTTGCCTTAATGGATTCAGGGAGTTTGTTGACGGGTTCGAGCCCCTGCAATATGTAGGTGTTTGCGTTCGGGAAAAACTCGTGTGCGAAAAGGAAATCGGGTCCGCCAAAAGGATAGAAAACTGTTTTTGCTTTTGGATCGAAATCGGCCAGTTCCGTCTTTGCCCAGTATTCAACTGAATCAAGAATTTCCTTTTGAAGATTAGCCCACTTGGAAGTGAAGAATTTCTGATGGTTCTTCCATGCTTTTTCTTCTGTCAGTTTGAAGAATTTTGAAGAAGCCGAAACTTCGAAACCGCCAAGAATTTTAGCCATGTCATTGTATTGCATGTCATATTTTGAGAGGTCAACGCCTGCTTTTGGTTCCTCTTTAGCAGGTGTTTCGGTTTTCGCTTTGGTCGAATCCTCTTTTACGGGGGTGGTTGATGCTGTTTTGTTGCAGCCCGAGAATAGAAATATGATAAGGGTAAGTGTCACCAGATTAAGGGAAACTATCCTTTTTACTATCGATGAAATATTTGAGTTCATCCTTTTTTTACCTGTTTATTGATTTTCGAATTTTGTGTTAAAATGTTTTGCAATATAGTATACTGCGATACCCGAGAGAACTGTTGCCAATCCTGCAAGAGATTCTTCGGGTTTATCCATCAGAATGTGAGTAAGCATCCAGATTTCAAAAAGAATAAAAAGTATTGGAGTAAAAGGGTATCCGAATGTCTTGTATGTCCTCGGTATATGTTTCAACTTTGTGCGGAGAATAAAAATTCCGAACACTGTTGCCGTGGTCGAGAGGCTAAGTGTAAAACCGATATATACGAGAACCTGTTCAAAAGTGTAGGTAACTATCATAAAAACAGCTACGAGACTTTGAAAGATGATGGGGACAACCGGCACTTCCTTGCTGAGGAATTTAAATCTGTTGTAAATATTCGGGATTACATCCTTCATCATTGTCTGGGTGACTCTGGGCCCAATAAATGTCATACCCGAAACTGCCGAGAGAAGGCAGACGGAAATGAGGAGACCCACTATTACAGCACCGTAATCACCAAAAATGTGTTTTGCTGCAAGGAGACCTACATCAATCTGTCCCTGTAACTGATCAACCGGTACCATGTAGAGGAACGAGAAATTGAGGAGTACATACAATCCCATAACAATCATTGTGCCGATAAAAAGAGCGAGAGGTACATTACGGGTTGGATTCTCGACCTCTTCGGTTATGTAAGCTGCACCGTTCCAGCCAGAATATGAATAAGATACATATATAAGTGAAACAGCAAAAGGTGCGCTAAGCAGGGCGTTGAAGTCATAATCGAAACCGAGAAAGGGGAGCTGAGTCGGGTTTCCGAAAATAAACGCTGTCATAATCAATGCAACTATAAGCAGAACCACAAGAGAGGTGATATATTTTTGGAAATTTCCGCTGATGCTCACTTTTATAATATGTATCATAGTCATGAGGAGAACCGCCCCGAGAGCAATCATCAATTTCACCGATTCGAAGTCAGGTGCATTTTTATCAGAGATAACACCGCCGAAATAAGTACCAAGTGCCATACCTGCGAGGGCGATTGGAGCTGCGAACGCAACAGTGGCAGAGACATATCCCGAAAGGAAACCCACTATTGGATGATACAATCTTGACAGAAAATTGTATTCACCTCCCGATCTTGGGAAAGCCGAGGTCAACTCACCGTATGTGAGGGCTCCTGCAGTTGCAATTATACCGCCGATAATCCATAATGCAAGAAGCGGGGGAACCGATTTAATATCAAAAACTTGAAAGCCAAGGCTTGTAAAAACACCCGTTCCAATCATGGTCGAGATGGTTACGGTGATGGCAGTTACAAGACTGTGTTTCTTTGGAGCAGAAGCCATTAATTTTCCGGAAAATATTATTAAATACAAACCAAAATTTACTGAAAAAGAGTCAATTAATTTAGTTGAATTTTCACAGAATCAAATCCGGTTTCCGTTGTGTAAAGTGGCATCATTACCGGAGTAATTAAGTCGCGAATATACTGAATATCTCGGTCGGACGCCCGAACGGGATCGAGAAACACCCGGTATTTCCCGGTCGAAGGCATCAAAACAGCTCGGTCGGGTGCCCGAACGAGCGAAAAAGAGGGTAAAATTATCTAAAAAACGCTCGGTCGGACGCCCGAACGGTCTTTTTTTCTTGCATGAAGGTGTTTGAGCCCCTATATTTGAATCAAAGATTTTGATAATTAATATTACTCAACAAGTTTTCGAGGTATGAATGTCTGTTAAAAAACAGTTTTTGAAGAGTGAACCGGTTTGCAAGGTTACATTTAGAATAGCTAAAGAAATCGGCAAACCATTTGAGTCAGCCAGTGTGGTAGGTGATTTCAACGGATGGAATCAGGAAGCACATCAGATGAGCAAACTCAAAAAAGACGGTTCATTTTCTTTAGTAGCTGAAATTCCGACAGGTTCAGTTTATCAGTTCAGATATGTACTCGATGGTAAAGAGTGGGTTAACGACAGCGAAGCCGATGGCTTTGTAAATTCGCCTTACGGTGATTCCCAAAACGGTTTGCTCGACCTTACCAAATAAGAAATTGATCTCCCGTATGTATCCGGCCCTGGTTTATCCGGGGCTTTTTTATTTTAAAAATTCATATTTTTAAAAGTTCGATAATTTATACTTGTGGAAAAATGGAAATAATAGAATACAGTCCCGAATGGAAAGAGCGCTGGGACAGATTTGTTGACACTTCAAATAACGGAACGGTATTTCATAAACAGATATTTTTTGATTACCACACCCCCGGAAAATTCTCATACAATCATTTGATAATCCTTGAAAGAGGGAACATTAAAGCCGTTCTCCCGGGAAGAATAATGCCCGACGGTTATTTTGAATCACCAATCGGGGCCAGTTACGGTTCTCTGGTTACGGGTGATATCCGGTTTGCAGAGGCACTCGACATGATCGATCTTTTGATCGCATACGGTAAAGAAAAGGGATTCAAAGGTTACATCCTGACCTCGGCACCTGATATCTATGAAAGAACCAGGAACCAGAGTCTCGATTTTGCAATGTTGTGGCGGGGATTTAAATACGATTTGCATTATATTTCAAGCTGCATAAAACTCGATCCCTCCGAGGATTTTTTGGAGAAATTTGCACCCACTACAAGAAGAAACATCAGAAAAACCTTTAAGGAAGGGTGGCTTGATGTGGAGGTCAACGAAAAGTTTGATGAATTCTATCCCATCTTGATCGAAAACAAAGCACGACACAATGTTAAACCTACTCATTCCCTTGAAGATATTTACCGAATAAATGAACTGATGCCGGGGATGATGAAACTTTTCATGGTCTACCACAAGAGCAATCCCATTGGCGGGAGTCTGATGTTCAACACCAACAAGCAGGTGACTCTTTGTTTCTACAATATGCTCAAATACGAATATGATCACATGAAGCCGATTCAACGGGTTATGTATGAAGTGGTGAAGTGGGCAACAGAAAGCGGCTATAAATATGTGGATATCGGCGTTTCGCAGGATACCAAAGCTGCAAATCCAATGACTCCGAGCATGAATCTTATAGAATTCAAGGAGAAGTTTGACGCAAGAACAGTAATGAGAAACACACTGAAAATTGATCTCTGATTCAGGAAATAACCGCCGGATTTTAATCTCCTTTCTTGGAAACATCAATTACGATACGAGGGCGAGGAATCTTTGTACCTCACTGATTGAAAGGGGTTTTGATGTGGATACTGTCAGTTTTGACTGGTTCGACCGTCCACAGGGGGGTGATATCCCCGTCGTGAAACTGACAAAAGGGAAATCATCCGCAGGATTCTATCTCAAATTTGCCTTTACTGTCATCCTTAAGCTGCTCTTTAACAAATACGATTTGTACATTGCCGCCGATATCTACAATCTGCCTTTCCTCTCCTTTTTTGCAAAATTCCGCTGTAAACCGCTTTTTTATGATTCCAGAGAACTTTTCCGCTATCTTGCGGGACTGACAGGAAAGAAAAATGTTCAGGCGCTTCTTTCATTTATTGAAGAATCATATATAAAGGATTGCGATAAAATAATCGTGACGGGTATGATGGATGCCGGTGTCCTGATTGAGGATTACGGTTTGTCCCCTTATAAATTCATACTCCTGAGAAATTTACCCCGAAAATCAGTCAAACCAGAAGCGAAAGATCTGCGCAAGGAATTCAATCTCTCTCACGATGCAGTAATCCTGATATACCAGGGAGTTGTTGTTAAAGGAAGGGGATTGAGGAAAATAATTGAACTGCTGCCGGAGAATCAATCACTGCATTTAATAATTCTCGGAGAGGGTGAGCTCAGAGTTGAACTCGAAAAATACGCCGGGGAGTTGGGTGTAGCCTCCAGGGTTATATTTGCGGGAACCGTAACACAGGATGAACTTCTTTCATATACTGCAGGGGCTGATATCGGTTGTACCCTTATTGAGAACATAAGCAAAAGCTACTATTACGCCCTGCCTAACAAACTTTTCGAATATGTAGCTGCCGGAATTCCAGTCCTTGCCAGCGACCTTCCACAAATGAAACAGATTATTGATATTTACGGTGTCGGAAAATATGTAAATCCCGAAAACAGAAATGAAATTATTGAGGCACTGAACCATCTTTGTGATCCTGAAATTCGCAGAGAGATAAAGCTCAAATCATTGAAGGCGGCGGAAGAATTAAACTGGGAGAGAGAATTTTCTAACGAGAGCCATAATTTTAGTTAAATCAGCGGGTGCATTTCACGATGATGTGTGCGGGCAGATTATAGAGAAAATTGGCGACTTTATCCTTGAATTTCCAGAGCGGGAATGGAAAAAATTTCATTATAACATAAGTTCTTGCAAAAATGAGAATTTTATTGCCAAATGTTTCCCATTCAAGTTTGTCATGCTCCACTTCCTTGAATAAAGAAGCGAGGATCTTCTCATCAAAAGAATGAATATGTGCGTGCAAAGGGGTGGGTTTATTACAATGAATGCAGAGTGAATACTGAAGTTTTTCTTTGTAGGGAGTGGTTATGATTAATTGTCCACCCTTCTTTACAACCCGGGAAAGTTCCTTTACAAAACCTTCGGGATCGTGCACATGCTCGATCACCTCACTAGCAACAACAAGATCGAATGTGGAATCTTTGTACGGGAGAGAAAAAGCGTCGCTGCTGACACAGGAATGGAGCGGATGTGGTACCTTATCCTTCGCCTTTTTCAGGTTGACGAGGGAAATATCCATCGAAACCACTTCAAACCCTTTTTTGATGTAATGCTCCGCAATCCATGCATTTCCGGCACCAACATCGAGAATTTTCCCCTGTTTCACATCAACTTCCGACATAATATATTCATGAACCCGTCTTTCATCATGAGCAGTTGCCCCCGTTCTCTCTACAAAATAGTCGAATTCACGGGCGTCGGTTTTATAGTGATCGACGTAATTAAAGTCGGCTTTTCTCATTATTAGCTGATTTTTTCATAAATTTCAGAATTCAAAACGAAAGATAACGCAATTCCAGGAAAATGAGCGACAAACGAAAATTTCTTATCGCAAGAATCGACAGGATCGGTGATACCGTTCTGGCAACTCCACTTCCGCGCGAACTGAAAAAAAGTTTCCCCGGCTGTGAAGTGTCGGTACTTGTCAGAAGCTACACAAAGGATATTTTCCTTCACAATCCTTTTGTCGATCATATCCTCGTTTGGGACGATTTTTCAAGGGGGATTTCAAAAATCCGGAGTCTTGCGAAATTTCTTAAACCTCACGGTTTCACCGATGGTTTTATGCTTCTTCCGAATGAAACTCTGGCTTATTCATTTTTTCTGGCAGGGATAAAAAGAAGATATGGAACAAGCAGAAAACTTTACCATCTTCTGACCAATACCATCTCTTTGGATCGTAAAAAATATGCCGAAGAGAGAAGTGAAGCCGATTATTGTCTCGATTTTGTCAGGTCAGCCGGCGGGGAAGTCACGGAATTCTCAACAAAAATTTATTTAAGCGAAGAAGAACGGTTCACTGCAGAGAAATTCAAAAAGGAAACAGCACCAAACGGTGAGAAGATAACCGGAGTGCATATAACCAGTGGCGGTTCTGCTCCAAACATGCCGGCGGGTGAATATCTCAGGCTGATAAATCTTCTTGCATCAAATCCACAAATTAAAGTGGTCGTAACGGATAACCGGCTACCTCCCGAATTAACACTTCCCGAAGGCATTCTGCTGATAAATGAGGGTAAATTGTTAAGAGAATCGATAGTCAATTTTTCCATATTCGATCTTTTAATTTCCTCCTCAACAGGCACCATGCACATAGCTGCGGCATTGGGGGTTGATACCCTTTCCCTTTTTTGTCCTCTTCCTGCCTGTAAACCATCTCTTTGGGGACCCGTCGGAAACAAAGCCGAATTTGTTCTCCCTTCAGAAAACTACTGTGCCACCCGCTGTCCCGGCGATCCTAAAAAGTGCGATTTCTCCGGTGAAGGGGGAATCGATGCCGGGATAATTTATTCCAAAATGATGAATTACTGAAGATTGAAGGCTGAATTTCTGAAGTTTGAAGTCAGAAGTTTGAAGTTTGAATTTCTGAAGATTGAATTCAAGCAGTCCTGAGAAAAACAGCTTTTTTTGTTAAATAAACTGATGCCTCCTCCTGCTCAAAGACATCAAAATATTTATCAGTCATAACTGACTCTCAAGCAGTCTCAAAATTGCATAAAAGCTAAAAATTCCGTATATTTCCAAGCTATGAAAAAAATGTTTACAGTGGCAATAGACGGACCCGCCGGATCGGGTAAGAGCAGTACTGCAAAGCTTGTTGCAAAGAGGCTTGGATATCTGTTTATAGATACCGGAGCGATGTACAGGGCGGTTACACTTCTTGCTATAAGGACGGGTAATCTTGATAATAAAGAGGCTCTTCTTTCGCTGCTTCCGGAGTATAAAATAACGCTGAAACCGGGCGAAGACGGCAACATTGTCTTCCTGAATGATGAGGATGTTTCTGCAGCTATAAGAACGGAAGAGATTAATCAAAATGTATCGAAAATAAGCAGCATTTCTGAAATAAGGACAGAACTTGTCAGAATGCAGCAGGAAATGGGGAAAGAGGGCGGAGTTGTAATGGAGGGAAGGGATATCGGGTCAGTCGTGTTTCCTGATGCCGATTTCAAGTTCTTTTTCACAGCAACCGTTGATGAAAGGGCGAAAAGACGCCTCTCCGAACTTCAGGCTCAGGGAGCCAAAATGTCATTCGACGAAGTCCGGGCAAGCATCATCAGACGGGATAAATACGATTCCGGGAGAGAAGTATCACCGTTGAGCAAAACTGATGACGCAATAGAGATTGACACCACTTCCATGACACTTGAACAGCAGTGCGATCATATTGTAAAACTTGTGCGTGAAAAGGAACAGTTGGGCTGAGATTTCGGTTTGATTAAGAAAAAGGTGAACAGATGAAAGTTACGATCGATAAAAATGCCGGATTTTGCTGGGGAGTGGTTAGAACAATTGATATTGCCGAAGATTCGCTGAAAGATAAACCAAAGGTCTTTTGCCTAGGGGATGTAATTCACAATACCGTCGAAGTGCAAAGATTGAATAATCTTGGACTTGAAACCATCACCGTGGAAGATTTTCCAAAACTCCCAAAAGGAAGCCGGGTACTGATTCGTGCACACGGTGAACCGCCTGCAACATACAAGCTTGCACTTGAGTTTGGGCTCGAACTTGTGGATGCCACATGTCCCATAGTGATTAAGGTGCAGGAGCGGGTAAGAAAATTTGTTGACAAAGGTTTTCAGGTTGTGATATTTGGTAAAAAAAATCATGCCGAAGTTGTCGGGATTAACGGAGTAACGGGGAACACTTCCATTGTCGTTTTGAACAAGGAAGAAGCACTCGAATCGGTTGATTTTACAAAACCGACGGTTCTTTTTTCGCAGACGACCATGGACAAGCAGGAATTCAAAGAAGTGGCGGACGCTCTTAGGCAGAAACTGGATACTCTGGTTATCGGTTCGATAGAGGAGACAGCGGTAGAATACCACGCCAAAGACACAATTTGCGGGCAGGTTTCGGGGAGAGAAAAGAAACTTCAGTTGTTTGCCGCAGAGAATGATATTATAATTTTTACAGCGGGAAGAAAATCGAGCAACGGAAAGGTGCTCTATCACATCTGTCACGATGTGAATGAGAGGACATACTTTGCCGAAACAAAAGAAGAGATTGACTGGAGCTGGTTTGAAGGTGCAAATTCCGTGGGAATTACAGGCGCCACTTCCACACCCCACTGGGTGATGAGGGATTTCAAACGGCTGATTGAAGAAAAATTTGGAATAGAAGAAGAAGTTTTATAGCACAATAAACTGCAGTTAGTCAGATATATGTTACACTAACCAATCAATAATGCTGCGCGCCCTTTGGCAGTTTTGAGCAGACAGCAATAACCGTACATTGGAGGATTAATGTCCGAAGAAAAGAAGACCCCAACATTGGATCTTGAGGTCTTGTTTAACAAATCAAAGAAATATTTCTTTGATGACGAATATTCACAGGAAGAATTTTCAGAACTCGCATCCCTCTTTGGCGAATCGTTTAGAAATGTCAAAGAGAAAGAGATGGTCAAGGGTAAAATTGTTCGTATTCAGCCCGACTATGTCATAGTAGATGTTGGTTTCAAATCAGAAGGTCAGATACCCATTTCAGAATTTGAAGGTATGACCGACATTAAGCTTGGAACCGAAGTCGAAGTGGTTCTCGAATCCGTTGAAGATCAGGAAGGTAACCTGGTACTCAGCAAGAAGAGAGCAGATTTCTTGAGAGTTTGGGAAAGAGTTCTTGCAGCACACGACAGTGGTGATGTTATTCAGGGAAGAATCACCCGCAGAATTAAAGGCGGCATGGTTGTGGATCTTATGGGTATGGATGCGTTCCTTCCCGGTTCACAGATCGATGTGCGTCCTATCAGAGACTTTGACGCATTTGTCGGCAGAGAGATGGACTTTAAAGTTGTTAAAGTTAATATCCCTACCGAGAATGTTGTTGTATCACACAAAGTACTCGTTGAAGAAGAACTCGCTGATCAGAGACACGCAATTTTACACAGCCTCGACAAGGGTCAAATCCTCGAAGGTACTGTTAAAGCAATCACAGATTTTGGTGTGTTTGTGGATCTTGGTGGTGTAGATGGTCTTATCCATATCACCGACCTTAGCTGGGGCAGAATTAATCACCCCAACGAAGTGGTTAAACTTGATGAGAAGATCAAAGTTGTTGTTACCGACTTCGACGAAGAGAAGAGAAGAATTTCTCTCAGTCTGAAAAAACTTCTCCCGCACCCATGGGAAAACATTGCCGAGAAATATGAAATTGGCAAAAAAGTTTCAGGCAGAGTTGTTTCTCTTACCGAGTATGGTGCATTTATCGAAATCGAAAAAGGCATCGAAGGTCTTATCCACAACAGTGAAATGAGCTGGACTCAGCATATCAAACATCCATCACAGATGGTTTCAATGGGACAGGTAATCGAGGCAGTAATCCTTAGCCTTGATGCTGAAGAGAAGAAAATTTCTCTCGGTATGAAACAGCTTGAACCGGATCCATGGCATGAATTGATGGCTAAATATCCTGTCGGCAGCAAACACACAGGTATCGTAAGAAATCTTACCACATTTGGTGTATTTGTTGAACTGGAACCTGGTATCGACGGACTCATCCACATCAGTGACCTTTCATGGACAAAGAAAATTCGCCATCCCGGGGAAGTTGTCAAAAAAGGTGAAAGAATTGATGTTGTAGTTCTTACTGTCGATACCGAACAGAGAAAAATCTCATTGGGTCACAAACAGATTCAGGATAACCCCTGGGACAGATTTGAAACCCTTTACGGTACAGGAACTGAAACAAAAGGAAAAATTTCAAGATTGATCGAAAAAGGTGTAATTGTTGAACTGGAAGAAGGCGTCGACGCATTTGTTCCTACTTCACAGCTTTCACCCGGCAAGGTTAAGAATGTTGGAAACCATTTCCTCATCGATCAGGAAGTAAGCCTTAAAGTAATTGATTTCGACAAAGAGAACAAGAAAATCGTTCTTAGCTCCGTTGCTTATCTTAAAGACAAGGACGAAGAGGAAATAAAAGAATACATGGCTACTCATAAACTTGAGAAAGTTAATGTTTCTGATTTCCAGAACGCTGAAACCTCCAAAGTTGAAAATCTCGATTTCCCTACATTTGAAGTTTCACCGGCTGCCGGAAAACCTAAAAAAGAAGGAAATTAATGATCATTAATTGATCATGTAATTAGAGGCTGCATTTATCGTGCAGCCTCTTTTTTATTATCGCGGTACGATTTCATATAAAGAACTGCCTTTTTTGGAATACCGCTGTGAGTTAAATTTATGATTCAGATTTAAGATAGTTAATGAAGAAAGTCGCTTTACACACATTAGGTTGTAAACTTAATTTTTCCGAAACCTCCTCGATCGGTAAGCAATTCCTGAAAAACGGATTTGAAGTGGTTGATTTCAACCACGAAGCTGATATATATGTAATAAACACATGCACAGTTACCGAGAATGCCGAAAAAGACTGCCGTCAGATAGTCAGAAAAGCACTCAGGTCGAATCCTGATGCCTATGTGCTCGTCACGGGGTGTTATGCTCAGTTGCGTCCGGAAGAGATTGCGGCGATTGACGGAGTTGACATGGTTCTCGGGAGCAAGGAAAAATTCGATGTTTTTTCATTCATAGAGAATTTTGAGAAAAAAGATCTCGCCTGCATTTTTGTTTCGCCAACAGAAGACCTTTCGAGTGAATTTGGTTTTGCCTCTTCAGGTGAATCCGACAACCGCACCAGAGCCTATTTTAAGATTCAGGATGGTTGCGACTACAAATGTACCTTCTGCACAATTCCTTTGGCGAGGGGAAGCAGCAGAAGCATGGATCCCGGTAAAGCGGTTGAAAAATTTGCAGAACTCCTTGATGCGGGCTACAAAGAAATTATATTGACGGGAGTGAATGTCGGGGATTACGGCAAGAATGTTGATATGTCGTTCTACAAACTTTTAAGAAAACTTCTTGAAGTTCCGGGTGATTACAGAATCAGAATTTCCTCAATCGAGCCAAATTTGTTGACGGACAGGATTTTGGAACTGACAGCTGGTTCGGAGAAAATGGCTAAACATTTTCACATACCGCTTCAGAGCGGAAGTCCCTCCATTTTGCGTTTAATGCAGAGGAGATATAACACTGCCGATTATGACAAGCTGATTTACAAAGCAAACAGGATTATCCCCGGATTGGGAATTGGTGTGGATGTAATAACGGGCTTCCCCGGAGAAGGTGAGAAGGAATTTACCGAGACTCATAATTTTCTGCTGAATCTTCCTGTGTCATATTTCCATGTGTTTACCTATTCCGAGCGCCCCAGAACAAAAGCAATCAACATGCCGGGTATGGTTGATGTTGCTGAAAGAAGGCGCCGTACAAATGTTTTAAGGATTTTGAGCCAGAAGAAAAAGGCTGATTTTTACACTTCCGTGCTCGGCAAAGAAGTGGATGTTTTATTTGAAAACACAAATAATTCGGGTGAAATGAAAGGCTTTTCTTCAGAGTATGTGAGAATAAGTCACCCTTTTATGACTGAATTTACAAACAAATTTTCCAAATTCAGAATTCTCTCAAGCGATGCAGAGCATTGCCATGGTGAGATACTTGAAACCGAATCGATTACCGTTTAAGGTCTGTCAATGAAACGATTAGTTGTCATTTTTTTGTTATCATCATTTATTCTGTCTGCCCAGGAAACGGGGTCACTGGCGGAGTTAAAATCTTCCATGAAGTTGAAGGAAATGCCCGATAACGGCAGTATCCCGATGAAACCTTCATTCCAGGCTCCCGGCAAAAAAAATGTTGGTCTTGCAATTCTATATTCGGTTATACTTCCCGGAATGGGTGAGTTATACGCAGAAGGGTATGCAAGCGGAAAATATTTTACGATAGCAGAAGCGGGATTGTGGCTTGCATACGGGGGAATGAGATACTATTCCGACAGGCAAAAGGACAACTATTTCTCTTATGCTGAATCGTATGGCGGAGTGAAAAACATGTCTGCAAAAAACGGTGATTACTACGCTGACATCGGTAACTATCTGAACATAAATGATTTTAACGACGACATGGCAAAACAGGGAAGATTCAACAAAATGTACAATACTGCCACTCATTCGTGGAACTGGGCTACCAATACCGAACGAAAAAGCTATCGCGAACTCTGGTCGTCATCCGAAGGCTGGAACAACAATATCAGGTTTGTAGTCGGCGGTATGATCCTTAACAGGATTGCCAGCGCAATTAATGCGGTTCGTCTTGTATCTTCCTATAACAAGAGCATCGAAACGACCTGGAATTTTTATTTTGACTACAACATCTCCCAGGCTGCACCCGCAAATATATCCCTTAATTTTATAAAGAACTTTTAATTTGAGTTAAAGAGAAGAAATCTGACGGTTTTCTTCTCTTTTCTTTCCTCACCCGCAACTTTTTCCGCTTATCATATAAATAATAACCTTTTTGAAACTTTTAACTAAATTTCAATGGTTTTATTTTAAACAATCACAAGAGTGCTATGAAGTTTTTATTACTGCTTTTAATATTACCAATCACAATTTTCTCCCAAACCAAAATTTCCGGTACGATTCGTTCCACACAGGGAGAACTGCTGGCGGGCGCCAATTTTTTTATAAAGGGAAGTTACGATGGTGCCTCCAGTGATGTGAAGGGGAATTTCGAGTTTACAACCACAGAAACAGGTGAACAGATACTAGTTTCGAGCTATATAGGTTACAAGACCAAAGAGACAAAGATTGTACTTGATGGAAAACCGCTCACATTCGACTTGAAGCTCGATCCCGATTCAAAGATATTGAAGCAGGTGACAATTTCAGCAGGTTCATTTGAAGCTTCAGATGAACGGAAATCTGTGGTTCTGAAACCACTCGATATTCTGACTACGGCGGGAGCCACAGGTGATCTTTCAAGTGCATTAAATACACTTCCCGGCACCTCCCAGGTTGGGGAAACCGAAGGTCTTTTTGTCAGAGGAGGCTCATCAGCAGAGACAAAAACAATTATTGACGAAATGATTGTGCAAAATCCCTACTTCTCCAATGTTCCTGATGTGCCACAGAGAGGCAGGTTTTCAGCAATATTGTTTAAGGGTACGATCTTCAGCACAGGAGGATACTCAGCCCAGTATGGTCAGGCACTTTCATCCACATTAATCCTGAAGAGCATTGACCTTCCGCCCGATACGAGGAGCTCATTTGGTCTTCTGGCAGCAGGATTTAATGCGGTACACACCCAACGATGGGAAAACACTGCAGTTAGTGTCTCCGCTGACTATTTTAATCTGGCACCCTATAACAATATAATTCCACAAAGAGTTGAGTGGGATGAAGCACCTGTCGGCAAAGCCGGGACTTTTCTGTTTCGCCAAAAGACAGGCAAGTCGGGTATGTACAAGTTTTATGGTACTTTCTCAA